>JAAYLU010000008.1 GCA_012521675.1 Synergistaceae bacterium
CCACAACGTTGTCCTCGACGACGACCGGGGTGGCGCTCGGCGGCTCGATCACGCCGGCGATCACCGCCCCCGCGCCTATGTGGCAGTCCGCGCCTATCTCGGCCCGGCCGCCGATCACGGCGTTCATGTCTATCATGGTGCGTTCGCCTATGACGGCCCCGATGTTGATCACCGCGCCCATCATCACCACGGCGCCCTTGCGAACATCCACCATCCCGCGTATGACCGAACCCGGCTCTATGCGCGCCTCGTAGCTCGGCAGGTCCGCCAACGGCACCGCGGAGTTGCGCGCAGTGATCTCAAGGTGCGACGCGCCTATCCTGCTCGAGTTGGCCTCCATCGCCCCTTTGACCACGTCGAGATCCCCGACCAGCAGGCCGAAATCCGAGCCGCCGACGAAGGTCGCGCTCCCCCAGTCAGCCCCGGCGAGGTCGCCCGCGACGTAGGCCTTCGCGGGAGTGCACTTCTTGGACTCCTTGATCAGGCGGATTATCTCCTCCGTCCGCACGACAGCACCTCCTCGAACGAATAGAAGCCGGGCGCGGCCCGGGCTGCGAACTCCGCGGCCTTCAGCGCGCCAAGAGCGAACACGCTGCGCGATATTGCCCTGTGGGAGAGTGTCAGCACCTCGCCGTCGTTGGCGAAGACCGCCGAGTGATCCCCCGGCACCCCGCCGACCCTGAGAGAGTGAGTCGGGCAGTCGCGTCCGGTGGCATCCCGCAGCATGATTGCGGTCCCGGAGGGCGCGTCCTTCTTCTTGTTGTGGTGCGTCTCGCAGATCTCAAGGTCCCAGTCGGACAGAAGAGGCGCGAAGTCGCGAAGGATCATCCGAAGCAGGGTCACACCAGTCGCGAAGTTGAAGCTCTGCACCACGGCCACGCTTTCGCCCAGTTTTTTCAGCTCGCTCATCTGATCGTCCGACAGGCCGGTGGTGCCTATGACCAGCGGGCAGCCGAACGTGCGGGCCGCCTCCAACGTCGAGGGCAGAGCCGAGGGCAGGGAGAAGTCCAGCAGCACCTGCGGGGTCCCGTCGACCCTCTCGCCGTCCAGGTCGAGCGAGTAGCACAGCTCGTGAGCGGCGAAGGCCCTCTTTATCTCGCCGCCCATCCTCCCCGCGGCGCCTACTATTCCGTACCTCATAGCGACGTACCGCACTCCTTCATGGATGCGTCAACTATGCCCATGCACCTCTCCGATGCGGGCACCAGCGGCAGGCGCAGCTCGTTGGCGCACAGCCCTAGCTTCGACGCGGCGTACTTCACCGGGATCGGGTTCGCCTCCACGAACAGGTTCTTCATCATCGGGAAGAGCCTCAGGTGAAGCTCCCTCGCCCTCGCCGTCTCTCCGGCCTGCGCGAGTCTGATCATCTCCGACGTCTCGCGCGGCATCACATTGGACAGCACGGATATGACACCGTCGCCGCCGCTGTTCACCAGGTGGAAAGCCTGGTCGTCGTTGCCGGACAGCACCGAGAAGTCGGGGCGCTCCCTCTTGACCGTCCTGAGGAGAGTGTCTATCTGCGCGACGTCGCCCGACGCCTCCTTGACCGCTGCGATGTTCTGAATCGCGCTCAGTCTGAGGATAGTGTCCGGCGCTATGTTGGACCCGGTGCGTCCCGGCACGTTGTAGACTATGATCGGCTTGCCGACGCTCTCAGCCACCGCCTTGTAGTGCTGGAAGTACCCTTCCTGTGTGGGCTTGTTGTAGTAGGGTCCGACGACGAGCAGCCCGTCGGCGCCCAGCTCCTCCGCCTGCCTGGACAGGGCGATCGTGCTCGCGGTGGCGTTCGTCCCCGTGCCGACGACCACGGGCACCCTGCCCGAGACTGTCTCAAGGGCGAACTCCACGATCTTCGGCCTCTCATCGGCTGTCACAGTCGGGCTCTCTCCGGTGGTCCCGAGGACGACCAGGAACTCCACTCCCCCGTCGATCTGCCAGTTCAGGAACTTCCCGAAGCTCTCGTAGTCCACGCTCCCGTCCTTGAACGGAGTAATCACCGCAGTACCAGTACCTCTGAACATCTCCCGCACCTCCCGGTTGTTTTGTCTACTCTCCGATAAAAAAAGGCCCGTCCCATAAAGGGACGAGCCTGAACTCGCGGTACCACCCTGATTGGGCGCAAATAACCGCGCCCCGCTCGGGCCCTGTGACGGAGGCCCAGACCGTGAACGTACTACGGACAGCGCAAGCGCGCAACCCTTTCCGTCCAAGCTCACCGGTCTTTGGGCCCCCCTCCCCGCCGCGCGAGCGCCTCTCAGCCGGTGGACGCTCATCTCTGTCGCGGCGCCTCGTGGAAAGAGGCGGTCCGGATCATCGCTTTTTCATGCTGGACAATATAGCGATACATAATAGGAGTGAATCGCATATTTGTCAATAGCAAAATTGCCGCGTGTAACGGGCCACCGGTCGGGCTTGACAAATAAGTTGTCATCAATAAGAATTGTGTACGCAACCATTTGTATATTTTGCCTTATGTCGCGTGCGGGCGTCTCGCCATTTCTGCCAGCGTCCGGCGCTGCGGAAGGCTGAAGGAGTAGTCTCGTCATGGGCTTTCGAAAAGTCGGCGAATTGTTCAATCGTTTCGTGATGAATCTTGAGCTGTCCACTCCGTTCGCGGCCATCCGGCGCGGCATGATATGCGCCATCCCTCTTATTATGGCGGGTACTATGGCGCTTGCGCTGCAATTCCTCCCGATAGACTCATACCAGCGATTCTTGACCGTTGCTTTCGGCGGCGCCCTGAGGAGGGTGCTGGTCTTCGTCCAGCACGGAACTCTGGACATTCTCTCGCTGATCCTGGTGGCGGCGATCGCCCACGCATACGGAGTGGAGAAAAACTCGTCCCTCAAAGAGAAGCTGAGCCCCTCAATCCTCTCGCTGACGGCATTAGGCTCCTTCGTACTCTTCCAGTTCATATATACGGAGGCGCCCCTGCTCACGTGCATGGAGGGCTCGAAGGTGGCCGCGGCGATCGCCGCCGCGCTGGCATCGTCCGCGATTTTCACGTGGATCTGGGAGAAAAAAACCATGGGCCTGAGCGTCCACTCCGCCGATCCTCTCTCGTTTCACACGTCTTCGCTGGCATCGCTCCTTCCCACGATTGCGACCTTGGCGGTATTCTCCCTCGCCGCCGTGCTGTACAGAGAGCTGGCGCCTGGCCTGTTCAGCACGGAGGGTTGGGCCGGAAGCGCTTTTTCAAGGCTGGCGTACATGGGCTCGGCGCTGGGCAGCGGGATCGTGTTCGTCTTCCTCACGCACCTTATGTGGTGCTTCGGCATTCACGGCGCCAACGTGCTGGACGCGGTGGCGGTCGACCTCTTCGTGCCCGCCGTCGGGATAAACCAGGAGCTCCTTGCCGCCGGACTCGCGCCGACGGAGATCATCTCCAAGTCGTTTCTGGACGCCTTCGTCCTCATGGGGGGAAGCGGCGCCACTCTCTGCCTGATGGCCGTGATCCTGCTGGTCGGGAAGAGCCGTTCGCAACGGCGGCTGATGAAGCTGTCGGCCATCCCGTCGCTTATGAACATCAACGAGCTGATCATATTCGGCGTGCCTATCGTGTTCAACCCGGTCTACTTCATACCCTTCACCCTGGTGCCGGTCCTTATTACGATTACCTCCTACGCGGCGGTCGCAAACGGGCTGGTCCCCCACACGGTAAACCACGTGGAGTGGACAACACCGGTTTTCATCAGCGGATACATAGCTACCGGCTCGATGAGGGGTGCGCTGCTGCAGGCCTTCAACCTCGTGCTGGGGACTCTCTGCTACCTCCCCTTCTTCATGATGGCAAAGTCGGCCTCCGAGAGGAAGAACGCCCGGATGCTCGACAAGGCCTACAGGATGATAGAGGAGGACCAGTCGCACCTGATACTTCAAGAGGACAGCGAGACGTTCAGCTTTCTCCGCTCGCTGGCCCTCGACCTTGAGAACGACCTGGCTCATGAAAAACTTGAGATGTACTACCAGCCCCAGGTCGACAGGGACGGCAGGATCTTCGGCGTCGAGGCCCTGCTCCGCTGGAACCACGCGAGCTACGGATTCATCGCCCCCCAGCTTGTGATCAGGCTGGCCGAGTCGGTAGACATGATAAAAAAGCTGGGATACTGGATAATCGAGAAGGTGTGCGTGGACGTGGTGCGGATGAAGGAGGCGGGGCACGGGGACATAGTCTTCTCTATCAACGTCTCGCCCGTGCAGCTCGAGGACAGGCACTTCGCCCAGACCCTGTTGACGCTTCTCGAGATGCACTCGGTAAAACCACCGTCCATCGTCGTCGAGATAACGGAGGAGTCGGCGCTCTCCCATAGCCCGGTGCTGATCGAGCAGCTGAAGACCCTGGTGCAATACGGGATAAAACTGGCGATGGACGACTTCGGCATGGGGCACACATCCCTGAAATACATGCGCGACTACAGCTTCGACACGGTGAAGATAGACGGCTCCATCGTGAGCGGCGTGCTGGACAACAAGAAGAACGCGGACATCATATCCGCCATAGTCTCGCTCGGAAAGACCATGTCCTTCTCGGTGGTAGCCGAGTACGTGGAGGAGAATGAGCAGCTGCAGGCGTTACGGAACCTGGGCTGTGTTCAGTACCAGGGCTTTCTCTTCGGCAGGCCTGTGCCCTTCGAGGACGCGCTTGACATCGTGCATGCGAAACAGCCCTTGAAAGGCGAAAAACAGGCTCGCACCAGGCCCTGAATCCCTTGACTTTTCAGGCTTCAGTGATATTCTGCTCATGAACACCGAGACTATTGTAGTGAAAAGGGCCGGGCCGTTTGATTATCGTACCATCTGCGAAAATAGCAGAAAAATAAAGGAGGAATGAGCTATGAAGTTGTTTGTGAAGGCTTTACTGGTAGCAACTCTCTGTCTTTTCGCGACGGGCGCGTGGGCTCTGACGGTCGATGATATCACCTACATGACCGAGGACTACCCGCCGCTGAACATGACCGGAGAGGATGGGACACCCACCGGCCTTGCGGTCGACATCCTGGCGGAGATAATCAGCAGGATGGGAGGGAGCAAGACCGCGAAGGATTTCCAGGTCATGCCGTGGGCCAGGAGCTACAACGAGGTCCAGAACACGCCTAACACTTGCCTCTTCTCAACGACAGTGACCGAGGAGCGCCTGCCGATGTTCAAGTGGGTGGGGCCGCTGCACGTGCTGTCGTTCGACGCGGTCGCGCTGAAGAGCAAGGGGCTGAAGGCCGACTCCGTCGAGGACCTTGTCGACCTCAAGACGGGAGTCATCCGCGACGACCAGGGAGACAGCCTGGCCAAGGAGGCCGGGATTAAGGAGATCGACAGGGTGCCCTCGAACGACCAGAACATCAAGAAACTCAACGAGGGAAGGATCGACATCTGGATCTACAGCATAGGCAGTGCTAGAACCCTTGTGGAAGAGATGGGTCTCAACCCGGACGATTACGAGTCCATCTGGAACCTCAGCAGGAGCGATGTCTCCTACGCCTTCCACAAGGACGTGGACGACGAGCTGCTGGAGGCGATGCAGAAGGCCCTCGACGAGATGAAGGCCGATGGCACTCACGCGGAGATACTGAAGAAGTACGGACAGTAGCAGGGAATACCAATAACGCACGAGAGGCCGCTCCGACAGGGGCGGCTTTTTTATATCTCCACCCGCACTCCGTCCGTCACCTGTTCCGGCGGGTAGATTATCACCATGTCGCCCTCCTCCAGTCCCGACAGCACCTCGGCGAATCGGCCGTCGTTCGGCCCTGTCTCCACCCTGACCGAAGCCGCCTTTTCACCCTCCACCCGGAAGGTCATCCACTCTCCGCCCCGCCGGAAGAGTGCACCCAGCGGCACCAGCAGGGCATCCTCGCTCCTGCGGAGTATGACCCTCACCTGGATGCGGTAGCGGTCTCCAAGCCTGTATCCGGGCGGCACTGGATCGGTGAATTCGATGCGGACCTTGACCCGCTGCTCCTCCACGCCGAGCGCGGATACCTTGGTGAAGCCGCTGCGCTCCACCAGCGTCACCCGCCCACGAAGCGGCCACTCCCCTCCCCAGCCCTCGACCAGCACCTCCGCGCCGACGGGCACGGCTGCCGCGTCCGTCGAGAAGAGGTCCACCTCGCCCTCCAGGTCCTCCGGATCGCCCACCTCCATGATGGGCGTGCCGGCGAGGACGGTCCGGGCGCTATCCTCGTGCACCTGCAGCACATAGCCGTCGACCGGCGAGAGGATGCGGACCCTCTCGCCCCCGCTCTCGTCCCCCTGAATAAGGAGAGAGGCGGCCTGCTGCACCTCGAACTCCGCCATTCTGAGGGAGAACTCGGCGGCCTTGGCCTCGCGGGACGCCAGCTGCATCCGGCTCTCCGCTATGTCCCACTCCTGCTGCGAGACCCCGCCCGAGGGCATGAGCCTGTCCAGCCTGTCAAACTGCTTCTTCGCAAGTTCGAGCGAGACTTGTGCCCGGTCGAGCTCCGTCCTGCGAAGGGAGCGAGCCGCCTCCGCGGCCTTGATCTGCGACTCGGCAGTGGCGCGCAGCCTGGGAGTCAATAGCCCGGAGGACTCGGCATTCATCGTCGCCAGCTCGGTCTCGCCTGCCTTGACCGCGTCCCCCGCCCTCAGACTCGTGCGGTTCAGAAGGCCGCTCACGGGCGCGGAGACAGTGTACCTGTGCCTGATCCCGGTCTTCCCCTCCTCGACGACGGATACGACGAGAGCGCCTCGTTCGACCGCGACCGCCTCCACCTTGACCGGTCCTGGCCAGGCCAGGTAGACCACGAGAGCGATAGCGGCACATGCGATAGCGATGCCCGCCAGTCTTTTAAGCGTCTTCCTTCGGCCGGAGCCGTTGTCTTTGCTTTTCAACTTAACACCACTCCGTTTCCCTGTCATTCCGCTGACTTGAGCGCCGACAGCAGGTCCAGTTTCACGATCTTCGCATGCACCGCGGCGAACGAGCAGAGTGTCGAGAACAGCACGTTGAGCACGGTGATGACATAGGTCTTTGCATGAAGAATATAGGGGAGGCGTATGACCTCCGTGTTCGCCGAGTCGAGTATCAGCTTCGAGAGCCAGGTGCCCAGCAGAAGTCCCGGCCCTGTTGCGAAGAGCGTGAGCAGCCCAAGCTCGGTCAGCAGTATAACCGTGGCCTCTCGCCTGGTGAAGCCCAGCACGCGGAGAGTGGCAAGAGACCTCGCGCGCTCGGAAAGAGCGACTCTCGCGCCGTTGTATATCACCCCGAACGCCACAACAAGGGAGAAGAAGTAGTAGACCACCTGCTGAACCCCGACCATCTCCACGGTCATCTTGATGAAACTCTCTCTCTCGCTCGCCGCGGCGGACACGCTCGCTATGGCCGGAGCACCCTTGACGCTTCTCCAGAAATCTTCCATGCGGGAGTCGTCCACCCTCAGGTACGCCCCGCTGGAGGTGCCTCTCTCCCCCAGCAGGCGGCGCAGCTCGTCTATCTCCATGTACGCCGCCATCCCCGAGTAGTCCGTAACCAGCCCGGCGACCACGGCTTCCAGAGTCGGGCGGCTTCCCTCTCGAACATCGACCAGAACATGGTCGCCCGGGGAGACCCCCAGGGCCTCGGCCAACGCCGCGGACAATAGCAGCCCCGTGCCCGGCAGGTGAACGAGCTCGCCCTTCGCGTCGAGGATTCGACTGTACCTCTGTTCGGCGGGCAAGCCTGTCACCGCTACGCTTCGCTCCGCATGGCCGTTGCGCATCAGAACCGGGACGGTTCGAAACGGCTCGCAGTCCATCACGCCCGGAAGTCGTGCAACGGCGGGCAGAGCATCCGCTCCCAGCGGCTCCACGAACATCACGGTGGCGTCCTGCCGCCGGCTCATGCCCCACTGGAAGTCGACAAGGTAGTCGAGGCCGTCGGCCATCACGCCCGGGAAGACCGGGATGGAGGCCGCGAGGGCGAGTCCGAGCACCGAGAAGAAGGACTGCCACGGCCTTCTCTCCAGGTTTCGCAACGCAATGCGGCACGACGGCGAGACCAGACTGTGCAAGCCCAGCTTTTCCATGAAGGACGGCGCGTAGTCCACCGGCGGCTCCGGTCGCATAGCCTCGGCAGGGGGAAGGGACGCTGCCTGGCGCACCGCGCCGATCACCCCCAGAAATGCCACCAGCAAGCTCGCGATCATCGCGGGCATCAGGGCGCCCCAGTCGAGCCTCATAGTCAGAGCGGGGAGATTGAAAACGCCCTGGTAGAGCGGGAGCATGGCCGACGCACCCCAGATTCCCAAGATACCCGCCAGCAGGATCCCAAGGGCGAGAGGGACGACCGCGAACTTCATATAGTGAATCGCCGCCGCGAACGACGAGTATCCAAACGCCTTCAGCTGAGCGATCTGCTCCCTCTGAAGCTTCACCAGCCGCGTGAGCGACGCGCTGGTCATGAAGGCCGCCACTCCAAGGAAGATCAACGGAAAGAGCACGCCGAAGCTCTTAAGTTGCTCGATCTCGTCGTCCAGCAGGCGAGCGGGCCCATGCCCCCCCCTGTCGAAGGCGGAGAGCCCGCCGTAAGGCAGCAGCAGCCGATCGATCTCGGCCTTGACATCCTCGACGCTCGCGCCCGGCGACAAGCGCACCGCCAGTGTGTTGAACGCCCCCGAAAGCCCCAGCGCACGCGACAGCTCCCTCTCGGTCATCCACAGGATCGCGAAGCGCTTCGGGTCGGGCAGCAGTCCCCCGGGAGGGATCTCTATAACGTGCTCGGGGGAGATTGCGATTCCGCAGATGCGCAGCCGCCGTCTCATCCCGTGGATAGTTGCGTCAAGCAAATCCCCGAGCTGAAATCCGTGAGCCTTGGCGAAGGCCTCGTTGACCACGACCTCGTCCCTGCCGCCGTCGTCCGGTGTGCGCCCCGACTTCAGCACAATTCCGTTGAGCCTTCGGGCGCGTCCCGCGGGTAGAGAGTTCACGAGGCAGCTCACCGGCTCCCTGAAGCCCGGCAGGTCCAGAACCCCCGCCCCCTTTACCCCCGTCTCCACTAGGGCCACACCCTCCACGCCCGCAATCACCGGCTCCATGTAGACGGGCGCGCGCTTGAGCTCGCAGAACACGTCGGCGAAGGAGGTCTCCCTGTAGTGCCTGTCCTTGACCGTCTCAAGCGAGGTGTGCAGCGCCCCGGTTATCACCATCATGGCGAAGCCGCACGCCATCACGAACGCCGTGGCGAGAGTCTGCCCCTTCATACCGCGCAGGTCGCGCAGGAGTTTGAGATCCAGCATCCGCAACGCGTATCACCATGAGAGAGAGCAAGCGGGCTCTCGGCTTTCGTTCTCCGTTATCGACTGGATGCGCCCCGCCGACAGGGAGATAACTCGTCCCGCCATCCGAGAGATGACGGAGTTGTGCGTGATCAGCAGTACCAGGGTCCCCAGCTCGCGGTTGACCTTCTCCACGGCCTCGAGGACTGTTATGCCTGTGGTGACGTCCAGCGCGCCGGTCGGCTCGTCGCAAAGCAGCACCTCGGGGCGCTTGGCTATGGCCCTGGCTATAGCCACCCTCTGCTGCTGACCTGCGGAGAGCTGAGACGGGAAGTGGTCCAACCTATCCGACAGGTCCACCAGGTCGAGCGCCTCCTCCGGCGTCATCGGGTCATCCGAGATCTCCGTGACCAGAGCCACGTTCTCGCGCGCAGTAAGGCTGGGGATAAGGTTGTACCACTGGAACACGAAGCCGGTCACTCTTCTTCGGAACAGGGTCAGATCGCGCTCGTCCGCCCCCGAGAGCTCCAAGTCCCTGAAGAAAAGCGTGCCGCCGGTCGGCGTGTCAAGGCCGCCGATGATGTTCAGCAGCGTGGACTTGCCGCTCCCCGACGCCCCCAGCAGCACAGCCAGCTCTCCCTGAAACAGATCAAGGTCCACGCCGTCGAGCGCGCGCACCTCGGCCTCCGTCCCCGGGTTGTACACCTTGGTGATGCCGCGCGCCCGGAAGAGCCACTCCCCTGCGAGGCTCACCGCAGCTCGCCCGGGCACGCCGCTCCGAGTGAGGTTTACGCCCTTCATCGGCCGGTCCTTCTCTTTCGTTCCTTCGTGTACTCCCACCACGGCCTCGGCGAGCCTCCATTCATGAAGTCCGTGACCGACATGAACACATCCATGACGCAAGGGTCGTGACGAGCCCCGGTTCTCTCGCACAGATCCTCGTACATCTTGAAAGGGCACATGCCCCTGAGATCCTCCGGCTTCCGGACGCCGAGAAGCAGAAGATCCCTCTCCGTGGCCGGACCCACGTTGGGGAGGTCCGTAAGGCGTTTCACCGCGCCGCGAACGACTCTCTCCGGGTTCATTCCGCATCACCTCCCGCAGGGCTGCGACAGCGCCCCGTCCGTATTTCTTTTACAGTCAGCGATCACCGGTTATTATACCCCCATTTTTCATGCAGTCCATGGGAGAGCGTCCTTTTCTGTATTATCTTTCTTCGCCCGGCTATTGACATTTTCGTCCATCTCCCTCATAATGCTCGGAAATTCGGCGGTGCCGGGGAGAGGGGGAGGACAGCGATGATATTCGAGACCACACTCAGCATGAACAAAGCTGCCTCCTTCGACCTGCTCCTCGGACGCCGGTTCCCGCCTGGGACGCCGGCAGCCTGTTAAGCTGCGCATCGGCAACCCGAGGCCGGAACCTCTTCAATGGGGTTCCGGCCTCTTTTTTTGTACCTTTTTTCAGGAGAAAACGAAAGGAGAGGGGAAACATGAGGGATTATGTGCGCATTTTCGACACCACGCTGAGAGACGGGGAGCAGGCGCCCGGGATCAACCTGAACACGGAGGAGAAGCTGCAGATAGCTATGCAGCTAGCGAGGATGAAGGTGGACATAATAGAGGCGGGCTTTCCTGCGGCGTCGCCGGGGGACTTCGAGGCGGTCAAAGTCGTCGCCGACAGGGTGGAGGGTCCGATCATCGCCGGGCTGGCGCGCACCAGGAGGGAGGACGTGCAGGCGGCCGCGGCCGCGGTGAAGGGGGCCGGGAGGCCGCGCATACACACCTTCATCGCAACCAGCCCGATCCACATGGAGTACAAGCTCAAGATGACTCCCGACCAGGTGTTGGCGGAGGTTCGTCGCGCGGTGACCCACGCCCGTGGGCTGGTCGAGGACGTGGAGTTCTCAGCCGAGGACGCAAGCCGCTCGGACCCGGCCTTCCTGGGGGAGGTCTTCCGCACGGCGATCGAGTGCGGAGCTTCGACACTCAACATACCGGACACGGTCGGCTACTCCGTGCCGGAGGAGTTCGGGGAGTTTGTCCGAACGGTCATAGGCGCGGCGGGGGCCCCGGAGGGAGTTATCTGGTCGGTTCACTGCCACAACGACCTAGGGCTTGCAGTGGCCAACTCGCTGGCGGCTGTGAGGGCCGGGGCGAGGCAGGTGGAGTGCACAGTCAACGGGCTCGGAGAGCGCGCCGGGAACGCGTCTATGGAGGAGGTGGTCATGGCTCTGCGCACCCGAGGCGACCGGTTCGGCTGCCGCACAGGGATAGACACGACCCGTCTGTGCCCTGTGAGCTCGCAGGTATCGCGCATGACGGGCTTCCCAGTCCCGCCGAACAAGGCCGTGGTGGGGGACAACGCGTTCGCCCACGAGGCCGGCATCCACCAGCATGGGGTGCTGTGCAACAGGGAGACCTACGAGATCATGAACCCGGAGGACGTGGGGGCCTCAGGCAGCCGCCTAGTGCTCGGCAAGCACTCGGGCAAGCACGCCTTCAGGCAGCGCGTGGAGGAGATGGGCTTCACGCTGGACGACGAAAGGCTGAACGAGGCGATGGCGATGTTCAAGTCCCTGTGCGACCGCAAGGAGATAGTCACCGCCGAGGATCTGGAGGCGATGATCGCCGGCCTGGACGAGAGCGCCAGGGCGGTATAGGGCGACGACATGGGAAGGACAATGGCAAGCGCGATAATCGCGTCGCATTCGTCGTCGGAGGCCCGCGAGGGGGAGATCTGCAAGGTGAGCGTGGACTTCGCGTTCGCCAACGACATCACAACTCCCCCGGCCGCCGCCGCCTTCGCGGAGATGGGCGCCGAGAAGGTGTTCGACCGACAGAGGTGCGCGGTGCTGCCGGACCACTTCACCCCGAACAGGGACATAGCCTCCGCCGAGCAGGCCAAAAGAGGCAGGGAGTTCGCACTGTCGCAGGGGATGCTCTACTGGGAGGTCGGCCGAGTGGGGGTGGAGCACGCATTTCTGCCCGAGTCCGGCTACATCCTCCCCGGCGACGTGATCGTCGGAGCGGACAGCCACACCTGCACGGGAGGCGCGCTCGGCGCGTTCGCCACAGGCATGGGCAGCACCGACCTTGCAGCCGCGTGGGCCCTCGGGGAGACCTGGCTCAGGGTGCCTCCGACGATCAGGGTTCGGTTCGAGGGGGAGCGTCCCTCGTGGGTCACTGGCAAGGACATGATCCTCTCCCTGCTCGGGCGGATCGGGGTGCAGGGAGCGCGCTACATGGCGCTGGAGTTCGCGGGCGACGCGATCTCCTCCCTGCCGATGGACGACCGTTTCACCATAGCAAACATGGCGGTGGAGGCCGGAGCCAAGGCCGGCCTCTTCCCGCCCGACGAAACGACGCTCGCCTATGCGAAATCGCGCGCCAAACGGGCGTTCGAGCCGGTCTGGCCGGACAGAGACGCGCCCTATCTGCGCACGGAGACGCTCGACGTGAGCGAGATGTCGCCCGTCGTCGCTCTGCCTCACTCGCCCGACAATGTCAGGCCGGCGAGGGAGTGCGGGTCGCCGAAGATCGACCAGGTGTTCATCGGCTCCTGCACCAACGGCAGGCTGGAGGACATAGCCGCCGCAGCGCGGATCATGAAGGGACGGCGAGTCGCGGATGGTGTCAGGTGCATAGTGATCCCCGCCTCCTACGAGGTATATAATCGTGCCCTGGACCTGGGCTACCTGCGAATTTTCACCGACGCGGGAGCGGTGGTCTGCACCCCGACCTGCGGGCCCTGCCTGGGCGGTCACATGGGGGTGCTGGCCGCGGGGGAGAGGTGCGTCTCCACCAGCAACCGAAACTTCACCGGGCGCATGGGAAGCCCGAAGAGCGAGGTCATACTGGCAAGCCCTCTGACCGCCGCCGCCAGCGCGGTCGCGGGCAGGCTCGTCGACCCGAGAGACGTGGAGGATTAGGATATGAATAAAGTATCGAGGGGCAGGGCGTGGGTCTTCGGCGAAGATGTGGACACGGACGTCATAATCCCGGCGCGGAGACTCGTGTCGGGGGACGAGGCGGAGCTGGGCAGGTACTGCATGGAGGACGAAGACCCGGAGTTCGCCGCCAGGGTCTCTCCGGGGGACATCATCGTCGCGGGGGAGAATTTCGGCTGCGGGTCGTCCAGGGAGCACGCGCCTCTAGCGATCCGGGGCGCGGGATGCTCGTGCGTGATAGCTTCGTCCTTTGCGCGCATATTCTTCCGCAACGCGATCAACACCGGTCTGCCGATCTTCGAGTGCCCGGAGGCGGTCGCGTCCGTGCGAGCCGGGGACGAGATCGAGGCCGATCCGACGGCGGGCGTGATAGTCAACATGCGGAGCGGTGAGACATTTCCGGTCGCGCCCTTTCCGACATTTCTGCAGCAGCTCGTAAAGCGCGGAGGACTGGCCCCCTACGTGCGCGAGGAGCTTGCGAGGAGGAGACAGGCTTGAGCGTTAAAAACTACAGGATAGCGCGGATCCCCGGCGACGGAATAGGCCCCGAGGTGGTGCGCGAGGCGTCGAAGGTGGTGGAGGCGGCGGGTGAGAGGCACTGCTTCCGTGTCGCGTGGGAGGACTACCCGTTCGGCGCGGAGCACTGGCTGCGCACCGGCGAGACTTTGCCCGACTCGGCGCTCGACGAGATAGGAGGGGCGGACGCGCTTCTGCTCGGCGCCGTCGGCGACCCGCGCGTCAAGCCGGGCGTGTTGGAGCGCGGCATACTGCTGAGGGTGCGCTTTCACTTCGACCAGTATGCCAACCTGCGCCCCGCGCGCAGCTACCCGAACGTGCCCCTCCCGGTGCGTCTTCCGTCCGGAGGGAAGCTGGACACTCTCGTGGTGCGCGAGAACACGGAGGATTTCTACATCGGGATAGGTGGCAAGACTCAGGGCGGCAGTCTGTCGCTCGATCTAGCTGCTCGGCGCGGCCTGTACTCGGTCGTCGGGGGGCTGGAGGGGGGCTTCACCGGCGGTGTGGAGGGAGTATTTCAGCTAGGCGTTGCCACCGAGCCGGGGATCCGCCGCGTGACGGCGCGTGCCGCCCGAGCCGCGAAGGAGCGAGGGGAGAGCAGGATCGCCCTCGCGACCAAGTCGAACGTCATGCCGCAGATATACGGCTTCTGGGAGGAGGTCGCGACGGACGAGGCGGCGCGACATGGAGTCTCCGTGACAGCGGTCAACGCGGACGCCATGTGCTACCACCTGGCCCGCACTCCCGACCTGTACGGCGTGATACTAGCTCCGAACATGTTCGGCGACATAGTAAGCGACCTGCTCGCGGGGCTGGCCGGGGGCCTCGGCACCGCCGCCGGGGCCGACATAGGCGACGGGCTGTCGATGTTCGAACCCGTCCACGGCTCCGCCCCCGACATAGCAGGCACGGGGCGCGCCAACCCGATAGCCGCCATCCTCACCGCCGCGATGATGCTCGACCACCTGGGCGAGCGGGAGGCCGCCAAACAAGTGGACGAGGCGCTGGCGACCTATCTGTCGCAATCCGGGCCGAAGCAGTTCCCCTTCGAGTTCGGTGGCGAGGCCAGGACGGCCGCAGTAGGCGACCGGATAGCGGAGGGGGTGTGAACCGCCCGTATCGCATGTATTACCGACCGGTTCGCCGCTCCTTGCAAAACCCCTGTCCGGAGCCTATAATGCAGTAGCGGGATGGAGTTGGATGCACAAGCCGCTCTTTTCGGACAGCAGGCGGTCGCGATGTTGTGTTGTATCCCTCGTCGCCCGGTATCGTTTAATACCACAATCAGCGCAAAGGGGGCGGAGCGCCATCTCCGAACTGAGAAAGATGGATGAAAACTGGAAGGAGATCATCAAGCAGTTCTTCCGGCAGGCGCTTGAAAAGTTCATACCGGAGCTGGCCGAGGACCTGGACGAGTCCAGAGAGGTGACCTTCCTCGACAAGGAGCTCCAGGATCTGGTCGTCTACGTGGACGGGCCGGAGCAGATACCGGACATACTCGCAAGGGTGCCCACGAAGACGGGCCACGACGTCTGGTTGATCCTCCACGTGGAGATTCAGGGACCGGGAGGAGGAGACCTCCCCGAGCGCATGTTCTTCTACAACTCCTCGCTGAGAGTGCTCCACCTCAAGAAGCGGGGAGACGTCTCCGACGTCGTCTCATTCGCCCTTCTGACCGCCAAGCGTCCCGGAGACGAGGCGGAGCGCTACCTTCGGGAGAGCTATCGCAACAGGCTGGTCTACGAGTACCCGTCGCTCAGGCTGTGGGAGCTCGATTCAAGCGAACTCCAATCCAGCGACAACCCTTTCGACTGGGTCCTGCAGGCCGGCAAGTGCGCTCTGGAGGGCGGCAGGAACGAGCGTGTAAAACTGGACTACTTGAAGTCCGTTATAGACAAGCTTGATGCCAAGGGATGGAATCACGACGAGAAGCTGGCTCTGTTGCGCTTCACGGACGCTCTTCTTCATCCGAAGGACCCTCAGTTGCGCAAGGAGTACGACTCATTCAGGGAACAGAGAAGCAAGGAGGGAAAGCCGATGCTTATAAGCGTGGTCGAAGAGAGGGCCATTGAGAGGGGCAAGGAGATTGGCAAGGAGATTGGCAAGGAGATTGGTGAGAAGATAGGCGAGAAAGAAAAGGCCTTCGCCGTCGCATCACGGATGCTTGCCGGCAACGAACCCAAGGAGAAAATACTGGACTACACCGGGATTGCTCCCGAAGAGCTGGACGATCTCATCGCAAGTCGAAAGAACTGAGCTCGCGTTGGGCGATACTGGATCAAGGCAGAGCCCTCGGCGACAACCCCGCCTCGGGATGACAAAACACAGACACCGGTCACGGCTGATGAGGGGAAGTGAGGCATGTTAGCGTGGTCGCAGAGCGGCTTGCCAACTATTGCGGCAGCTCTTTGTGATTCGACTGATCCGCCTGTGCACCAGCATCCTATGTTTGATCTCAGCCGTCCTCCTCCGGGTGAGGGGAGGGGGCGGCGAAGATGGTGAGCTTCAGCTCGGCGTCGTCCAGAAGCTTGTACTCGGGGCGTCTGCCGGACAGCTCCTCGCTCTCCGTGATAATGATGGGAACTCCCTCCCCGCGCCTGTCCATAATGAACTCCCTCCTGCTTCCGACCGCGTTGTAGTTCATCGGGCAGCGCGCCAGCAGGGAGCTGATCAGTTCGTTTCGCGACGACTGGCGTTCGGAAAGGCTCTCGACCGTCATTGTGTTCGGTATCGTGCCGGGGGAATAAAGCTCCAGTCGGTCGGAGAATACGTGCAGGCGGATCTTCGCGCCGAATATCGAGTAGTCGCGGTGAGCGACCGCGTTGGTGACGGCCTCGAAGACGGCGTTCGTGGAGTACTGCGGCGTCTCTATCCGGTTCGGGGCCTTGACGGCGTAGATGCGCATGTTCCTCTCGACAAACTTACACGCCTCTCTAATCTGGATGTCCAGCGGGCCCACGATGTCGAGAGCGTCGATCTGGTGCGCCGCGTTCCTCTCCTTCCAGCGGTAGCGGACGGCCTGTATGAACGCGCTCGAAAGGAAGACGCGCGGGTCGTCCGACGCCATCAGGACGCCTCCCACCGTGGCCCGCACCGCACCCTCATCGTCGACTGAGATCAGTTTCAGCTTGCCTAGAAACTCCCGGTCGTCCCGAGGGGATATGACGGTCCTGAACCTGCCCCACAGGGAGGGGTTCAGGACGTCCATCGAAGTGCCTGGGACCGCCTGCTCGTCGAAACTCATGAACCTCGCCCTGCTTCTCTGCTGAAACAGCCTCGCCAGCGCGTCCGGCTTCATCTCGCGCTTCGAGCTGCCTATTCGCCTGAAGTACCCGTTCGGACTCCTGTGGACGAATAGGCTTCGGGGGACGTCGACCCTCAGCACGGCCCTCTCCGCGCCGCTAGAGTCCTGGACGGCCAGCCTGCGGATGACGCAGTCGAGCGGAGGTTCGATCTGGTCATTGCAGATCGACCTCAGCCAGTCCTCGACCGAGTCAAGCCTATCCGGCGGGATGCCGGCGATCTCCCTCGTGCTGTCGTCGACCCCGAGAAGGACCGTCCCCGCCGCGGTGTTTGCCATGGCGGCAAGCTCGTCCGCCATGCTGTCCCTGCGGGGCCCGGAAATCCTGTCGCCTGCGAACTCCACTCGTTTGAACTCGAGGACCGAGTCCTCGCCCAGTTTTATCCGTCTCAACAGGTCCTCGGTATTCTCAAACATCGGTCCGACCCCCTCCGCTCGCGACGCTTCACATGCCCCAATCCTATCACGAATCAGCTCGGGCGTCGTCCCTACCCCCTCACTCCCGCCACTATGCTCCTGCAGGCGTCGGCGAAGATCAGGGTGTCGGTGCTGTAGGCTATGTAGGTGAAGCCCTGCTCTATCCGCGCGCGGGCCTCTTCCACCGTGGAGACGAAGATGCCCGCGGGCTTGCCGGCCCTCTTCGACGATGCCAGCGCCTTGGCGACCGCCTCCACCATCTTCGGGTGGTAGATCTCCCCGGGGACGCCCAGCGACTGCGACAGGTCGTAGGGGCCGATGAAGATCACGTCCGCGCCCTCGACCGCGGCTATCTCGTCCAGACAGTCCAGGCCCAGCCGGTTCTCGCAGTGCAGTATTACCATCGTCTCGCGGTTGGCCTCCTTGAAGTAGTCGGCCACGCTGCCTGCGAAGCCGTAACGCGACGATCTGGTGAACGCCGCGCCCCTCTCCCCGACCGGGTGATACTTGGCGAAGCGGACTATCTCCTCCGCCGTGCGGCGCGAGTTGACCTGGGGCGCTTGGATTCCGGCCGCGCCGACGTCCAGTATGCGCAGTATCGTGGTGGCCTCCGGGTTGGTCACCCGCACTATCGGGGTCATTCCGCGAAGCTCGGCCGCTCTGATCATGTGCTGGATGGAGCCTGCATCCCCCGGTCCGTGCTCTGTGTCGATTATGCAGAACTCGAACCCGGCGAGGGCTGCGATCTCCACCAGGTCGGGGCTGTCCGTGTTGATGAACAGGCCGAGGACCGTTCCGCCGTCAGCAAGGGTTCTTTTCAGTTCGTTCTTCATTTTCTCATCCTCCGTTCCGTGTGTCTCCGTCCACTGTGCATTATACATCCGCGTCGCTGCATTTTTGACCGGTTGCGAAAAGTCGGATACAATGAGCGCACTATGAGTAAATACGACTGGTTTCCTGACAATGAGTGGTTTCCGGGGGATGAGCAGACTCCCCCAAGACGTCCGGTGATCCGGCTACCCAAGGTCAACAAGTGGCTCCTGATCCTCGCGGCGGCAGTCCTGCTCGTATCGCTGCTGCTTCCGGCGCTCGCAGAGTTCTACACGGACTGGCTCTGGTACGACTCCGAGGGCTACGGCTCGGTCTTCTGGACGCGACTGTTGGCCCGGGTCCCGCTGTTCCTGGCGGGGCTTTTGGCCTTCACCGCGGCCATCTGGGTGAACCTTGTGTTCGTGCGGCGCAACCTTAGGGAGATACGTCCCGAATTCACACCGCTGCTCTCATCCAGGGCGGCCGGGATTGCAGTTGGAGCCATCGCGCTGTTCATCGGAGTCACGGAGGGGGCGTCACTCTCCGCGGAGTGGGCGATGGTGCTTCGCTTCTTCAACGGTACACCGTTCGGCGTGACCGATCCGGTCTTCGGCAACGACGTGGGCTTCTACATATTCTCCCTGCCCTTCTGGTCGTTCGTGCACTCCCGACTGATGGGAGCGCTATTCCTGTGTGCAATGATGGCGCTGGTCGGCTACGGGGCGACTCTGGCCCCCAGGAGCCGCGACCTGGCCGACATTCACGTGCCCAAGAACGTTCGCTCGCACCTGATCGTCCTGGCATCCATCGGAGCGCTGCTGTGGGGGCTTGGCTACGCGCTCGACCGGTACGCCATACTCTTCTCGCCCACGGGCGTGGTCTTCGGAGCGGGCTACACGGACGTGCACGCGGGGCTGCTTGCGCTCAACGTGCTGACGGTCGGCTCCATCCTGGTGTCGATAGCCCTTCTCTTCACCCTGTTCAAAGGTAGCTGGAAGCTGCCTCTGTGGCTGCTGGGCTTCCTGGTTGTGTCCAGCTTCGTGCTTCGCGGCGTCTACCCTATGATAGTACAGAAATACATAGTCGAGCCGAACGAGTTCGACAGGGAGAAGCGCTTCATCGAGAACAACATTGAGGCGACGCTGCGCGCCTACAACCTGCACAAGGCCGAGCTGCAGACCATAGTGCCCGCGGAGGCGATCACGTGGCGCGACGTGGAGGAGAACCGCGACACGATCGACAACATCCGCCTGTGGGATCACGAGCCTCTTCTGCGCAGCTACAAGCAGCTGCAAGAGATCCGCACATACTACGACTTCTCAAACGTGGACATAGACCGCTACACCATACCGACTCCCGACGGGGGAACCCAGTATCGCCAGGTGATGCTGGCCGCGCGCGAGCTGGACCTGGCGGGGATGCAGAACCGCACCTGGATCAACACTCGCCTGGAGTTCACTCACGGCTACGGGATCGTCATGAACCCGGTGAACGAGGCCGCGGGCAGCGGCCTGCCGCGCCTCTGGGTGCGCGACCTGCCGCCGGTGAGCGACATTCCGCTGCCTATCGACCGTCCGCAGATCTACTTCGGGGAGAAGCAGAGTCCCTACATCTTCGTCGGCACCACGGTGCAGGAGTTCGACTACCCGATGGGCGACTCTAACGCCAGAACGGCCTATAACGGCGCAGGCGGCGTGCCTATGGGCACTTTCATGAGGCGGCTGCTCTTCTCCCTCAAGTTCGCGGATATAAAAATCCTCTTCTCCGATGTCTTCACGCCGGATAGCCGGGTGCTCTTCCACCAGAACATAAGGGAGAGGCTCACGATGATCGCGCCCTACCTTCAGTTCGAAGGAGACCCCTACCTGGTGGTCTCGGGCGGCAGGCTGGTCTGGATGATGGACGGCTACACGGTCGCCAACAGCTACCCCTACTCTCAGCCGGTAGTCCTGGGCCGCGGCCGCGCGGTGAACTACATCAGGAACAGCGTCAAGGCCACGGTGGATGCGTACGACGGAACCATGACCTTCTACGCCGCCGACCCGGAGGACCCGGTTCTTCGCGCGTGGAGCGGCATCTTCCCCGGCGTGTTCAGGCCCTTCTCCGAGATGAAGCAGGGTCTGAAGGAGCACCTTCGCTACCCGCAGGACCTGTTCAACATACAGAGCGAGATATACCGCACCTATCACATGACCGACGCGAACACCTTCTACAACAAGGAGGACGTGTGGGACAGGATGGGCGCGGGCGAATCCCGCTCCTCGGCGCCGGAGGCCTACTATGTCAACATGCGCCTCGCCGGCTCGGACATCGCCGAGTTCGCCCTGATCTCCCCCTTCATGCCGGTGAGCAGGAACAATATGATCGCATGGATGGCCGGGAGGTCGGACGGAGAGAACTACGGCAAGCTACTGGTCTACCAGTTCCCTAAGCAGACCCTGATCTACGGCCCGGCGCAGGTGGAGGCTCTGACCAACCAGAACAGCGAGATCTCCGCCCAGCTGGCCCTGTGGAGTTCGCGGGGAACGGCGGTCATCCGAGGCAATATGACGGTTGTTCCGGTTGGGGAAGGTCTGCTCTACGTGCAGCCTCTCTACCTGAGGGCGGAGAACAGCGAGCTGCCGGAGCTTCGCCGGGTGATCACCTCCACCGGAGGCAGGGTGGTATGGGGCGAGACTCTGGAGGACTCGCTGAAGCGGCTGCTGTCGCATCCGGAGACGGGCCTAGGCAGGGCGGACGACCCTGAGATGCCAACCCGCCCGGACGTGCCGCGAACCGAGCCGCGCTCCGACGACGGTACTCTGTCCGGCCTCGCGGCCGAGGCCATGAAGCGCTGGGACGACTCGCAGGAGGCCCTGCGCAGGGGCGACTGGGAGGGCTACGGCAGGGAGATGAGCGAACTTGAGCTGATACTGCGCGAGATGACGGACCGCTAGAGTCCAAATTGCGCGAATAAAACTCAGGCATCGTTTTTCGATGGTGTATAATGATCCGACCTTCCGGCACCTCCTGCCGGCGGGTCGATCATTTTTTCAGGAGGGGGCATCCGATGACGGATACCATAAAAGCTTTGCGGCGCGGGGTTGCATCCGCCGTCCTGCTTGCGGCCGCCGTCTTTTTGACAATAGCTGCCGCGAGGGACGAGCTTCGCGACTACATCATGTCGCGGGCGATCTTCAGCCCGCCGCCGAACAGGGCGGCCTCCGTCTGGTCGCTGGACCCCGAGATGGTGGAGCTGCTTCAGAGCGGAGGGAAGATCATTCCCGCCCCGGTGCGAGAGGCGGCGGAGTCATTCGCGGACGCGGGGCGAGTCGCCGCGGCGCTTTTCGGCACCACAGCGGAGAACATACGCAATCTTGCCTCGTTCATAATGGAGCAGAATCCCGACATATCAGCCGACACCGCTCTCATCCAGGCGGCCGCGTTCTGGAAGTACTCGATCAAGTACGACGCGCCGATAGACCTGGTGATCGCCGTGGCTCAGACGGAGAGCCAATTCAACCCCGGCGCGCGCAGTGGGGCGGGGGCGGCGGGCGTGATGCAGGTGATGTGGAAGGTGCACTCCGGGCTGCTGTTCGCCAACGGGATCCTCGACGAAAGCCAGCTGTACGACCCGGACCTCGGAATAGCGGCGGGCAGCCTGCTGCTGTCCAGGTACCTTCGAGCGGACGGGAACACGGTGACGGCCCTTGGCCGCTACTACGGGGGGCCGCCGGAGGTCTACTGGAAGAGGGTGTCGCGAAACCTGGAGAGGCTGCGAAAGGCGAACATCGTCACACCTAGCGAGCCGTAATTCAGCCCCTGGCGGCGATCATCCATATTCCCGCCAGGATGGCGGCCATCCCGGCCAGCCTCCAGACGTTCACCTGCTCCGCGAACGCCAGCTTCGACACGGCCAGTATCAGCAGGAATACCATGCCGGACATCAGCGGATAGGCGACGGAGAGGTCCGTCCTGCTGAGGGCCGCGCTGAGGAAGATGAAGGAGATACCGAAGCAGCCCACGCCCGCCACGGCCCAGGGGTTGAGCACTATCGCCATCACCGCGCGGACCGCTCCTCCGTCCAGCAGATCGGCCTTGTGGCCGAATCCGTGCTTCATGAATGTGTTCGCCAGCGCGTTGAAGAACGCCGAGCCGGTGATCAGCAGCAGAGAAAGCCTGTCCAAGCCCCTCACCCTTTCTGCCTTGATAGTCGACGAAAGAAGTATACACTCTCCGGCGAAGTACCACAAATAACCGGCTTCATGTAGAATTGTCTGGTTGGAATTATACCGGAGAGGTCGATCGAATGAATAATCCCCGTTCTATAAACTGGATACACGCCCTGTTCGCACTGGGACTGCTGTTCGTATATTTCAGCGGCCTCGGGGCCTACGGACTGCTTGAGCCGGACGAGGGCAGGTACTCGGAGATCCCCCGCGAGATGATCGAGACGGGAGACTTCGTCACGCCGCGCCTGAACTACGTGAAGTACTTCGAGAAGCCCGCGCTGCACTACTGGCTCACCGCCGCCTCGCAGAAAGTCTTCGGCGAGACGGAGTTCGCGGGGCGCTTCTGGCCGGCCGTGCTGGCGCTGGGAAGCGTCGCGGTCGCCTGGGCGACGTCGAGGCGGATGCACGGCGGGCAAGCGGCCTACTACTCCTCTGCCGTGCTGGGAGCGAGCCTGCTGCACTTCGCGATCGGGCGGATCAACATCATCGATATGACCCTCTCCTTCTTCATGACCCTGTCTTTCGCCGGGCTCTGGTTCGCCCTGAAGGAGGACTCCCGTAGGGGACTGATGCTCTTCTACGCGGGGATGGCGCTGGCCGTGCTGTCGAAGGGGCTGGTAGGGGTTGTGCTTCCCGGCGGTGTGCTGGTCGCCTACTCGCTGATCACGCGAGACATCTCGCCGCTGAAGAGGGCGATCAACAGGCGCGGAATCGTCCTGTTCCTCATCCTGACAGTGCCGTGGTTCTTCGAGGTATGCCGCAGAAATCCGGATTTCTTCCGCTTCTTCTTCATACAGGAGCACTTCCTGCGCTACGCCACCAGGATGCACGGCAGGTACGAGCCTGCATGGTTCTTCATCCCGATCCTGATCGTCGGGTTCTTCCCGTGGGCGGGGCTGCTGCCCGGCGCGATCCTCTCGGCCCTCCCGAGGCCGCTGCGGGCCCTGGGCCGTGAGAAGAGGGACGAGCTCTACCTCCTCCTGTGGTTCGGGGTGATATTCGTCTTCTTCTCCCTGTCGAGCTCCAAGCTCATCCCTTACATAGTCCCCGCGCTGCCACCGATGGCGATGCTGATGGGAAGCTACCTCGCCCGCTGCCTGGACGATGAGGACTCCAAGAAGACGGGGCGCTTTCTGCTGTGGAACTCGTTGCTGCTGGTCCCCTTCATAGCGGCGCTGCTCCTCTACCCTTTCTTCAACAACCGCGAGCCGGCCGGGCTGCTGCTGCCCTACTCCCTGCCCGTGGCCGCGGTGCTGACCATCTTCGTCTACCTCAAGTGGCGGCTCTTCACGAGGCGCAAGTTCAAGGAGCTGGCCGTGACCCTCTGCCTCATGTCGCTCCTGACCATCTTCACGTTCGGCAGGGCCTTTCTGCTGTACGACACCCTCCTTAGCGTTCGCTCCCTGTCGGAGCGCATCCGCGAGATTCGAGGCCCGGACGACGTCATCGTTCAGTTCGCGGACTACCACCAGGCCCTTCCCTTCTACCTGAAGCAGAGGGTGGTGCTGGTGGATTGGCTGGGAGAGCTGGAGTTCGGCGCGGCGCAGGAGAGAGACCCTTCATGGTTTCTGGACGGCGAGGGGCTGTCCAAGCTGTGGCGCGGCGAGAGGCGTGTCATCCTGATAATGGACAGGGATCGCCGAGCGCACGCCGCGGAGCGGATGGGCACGGCCCTGCCCGAGCCGGTGATCGAGAAGGGCGACGACCTGGTGTTCGTCAACAAGTGGTAGGCATGTCAAGGAGGTTCCAATGTCCGAAAAGTGCGTTGTATCAGTCGTAGTTCCCGTCTACAACGAGGAGGATTCGCTGCCGCACCTGTGTCCCAGGCTGCTTGAAACCCTGGACGGGATGGATCGCCCCTACGAGGTCATCTTCGTAAACGACGGCAGCAGGGACTCCTCCCTCAGGCTTCTGCTGGAGTGCCGCGAGACCAACAGGGGCAAGGTGCGCGTGATCGACTTCAACGGCAACTTCGGCCAGCACATGGCGATAATGGCGGGCTTCGACCACGCCAGGGGCGATATAATAGTCACGCTCGACGCCGACCTGCAGAACCCGCCGGAGGAGATCCCCCGCCTTGTGGCGGAGATCGACAAGGGGCACGACGTGGTCGGCACGGTGAGACAGAACCGGCGCGACCCGTGGTTCCGCAAGGCCGCCTCACGCATGGTGAACTCGATCACCAACAGGATCACGGGATTGAAACTGAACGACTACGGCTGCATGCTGCGCGCCTACAGGCGAGACGTGGTGGACATAGTCAACCGCAGCTTCGAGAGCACCGTCTTCATCCCGGCGCTGGCTCAGAAGTTCGCGCTGAACCCGGTGGAGATTCCGGTAGCGCACTCGGAGAGGGTGCACGGCACGTCGAAGTACAGCATCTTCCGCCTGATACGGCTGAACTTCGACCTGATGACAGGCTTCTCCCTCTTCCCGCTGCAGGCTGTCACTATGATCGGGCTGGCTGTCTCGGCGCTCAGCTTCGCCTTCGCTGTCTTCCTGATGCTGCGAAGGCTTATCGTCGGCCCGGAGGCGGAAGGGGTATTCACCCTGCTGAACATCAACTTCTTCCTGATGGGGATCACGATGTCCTGCGTGGGCATCACGGGCGAGTACATCGGGCGGATCTACCAGGAGGTCAGAAAACGTCCCCGCTACGTCATCCGCAGGGAGTGGGACGATGATTGACCTGTCGGCGGCCGTCTTCGCCTACAGTGAGGTCGGCCACGTCTGTCTTGCCGAGATGCTGAGGCAGGGGGCCGAGGTCCGGGTCCTCTTCACCCACGAGGACGACCCGGCGGAGAACCGCTGGTTCCCCTCCGTGGCGGAGCCGGCGCGCGAAGCGGGGATCCCGGTGCGCACGCCGGAGGCGCTCGGCGACGCGGAGTACGACCTCCTGCGCGAGCTTGCCCCGGACGCGATCTTCTCCTTCTACTACCGCAGCATGATAGACGAGCGGTTTCTCTCGCTTCCGCCCAAGGGAGCGTTCAACATGCACGGCTCTCTGCTGCCCCGCTACCGGGGAAGGGCCTGCGTCAACTGGGCAATACTGAACGGCGAGACGGAGACGGGCGCGACCCTGCACCACATGGTCCGCCGAGCCGACGCGGGGGACATAGTGGACCAGGAGGCCGTGCCGATCCTGATGGACGACACGGCGCTGGACGTGACGCACAAGGTGGCGGAGGCGGCACGGACAATACTCGGACGCACACTGCCGCTGATCGCGGACGGCACCGCCCCGCGAACGCCGCAGGACGAGTCGAAGGCCACTCTCTTCGGCCGCAGGAGGCCGGAGGACGGGCTGATAGACTGGAACGACGGCGCTGTGAGGGTGCACAACCTGGTGAGAGCCGTCACCAGCCCCTTTCCCGGGGCGTTCACATTTCACCGGGGGAAGAAGCTGTTCGTCTGGAGGACGTCGGTCGAGGCGCCGCTGAAGCCGCTTGACGACGCGCAGCCCGGCGCCGTCCTGTCGATCGACCCGCTGCGCGTGGCTACCGGGCTGGGCGCTCTGCTGATACACGACTACGAACTCGACGGCGGCGATATACGCACAGGGGACATCTTGCGGGCATCGGCCCGTTGAACTGAAAAAATAGCGCGAGCGAGGGAGCGGCATCCCGAGCTCGACGCAAGGAGGACGCGAGATGAAAATTCTGATCCTGGGAGCCAACGGCTTCATCGGCTCTCACCTGGTAGAGGGCATACTGGAGGGGACCGACTGGGGCGTGAGCGCATTCGACCTTTCGGGCTCGAATCTGGAGGCTTATTCGGACAGCCCGCGTTTCTCCTTCAAACAGGGGGACATCTTCACCGACGACGACTGGCTGAGGCGCGCGGTCGCTGACGCGGACGTCGTGCTGCCCCTGGCCGGAATAGCCAAGCCCTCCTACTACCTCAGCAAGCCCCTGTGGACCTTCGAGCTTGACTTCGAGCAGAACCTGAAGATCGTCCGCATGTGCGTCGAGGCCGGGAAAAGGGTGGTCTTCCCCTCGACCTCCGAGGTATACGGCATGAGCTCGGACACTGTGCTTAAGGAGGACGAGAGCCCGCTGATCGTCGGACCGATAAACAAGATGCGCTGGATATACAGCTGCGGCAAGCAGATGATGGACAGGGTGATAGCAGCCTACGGGCAGGAGCAAGGGCTGCGCTATACCCTCTTCCGCCCGTTCAACTGGATAGGGCCAAGGCTGGATACCTTCAAGGACGCGGAGGAACGCACCGCTCGTTCCATCACGCAGATGGCGCACGACGTGATCACCGGGCGCGGCATCACCCTGGTGAACGGCGGAGAGCAGCAGAGGAGCTTTACCTACATCTCCGACGGGATCGCCGCGCTGCTTGCCATCCTGCGCGATGAGAGGGCGAGCGACGGCAGGATATTCAACATCGGCAACCCGGCCAACAACGCCTCTATCAAGGAGCTGGCCCGCATCGTCGTCGAGGTCATGAAGGAGATCCCGGCCTTCCGCGAGGCCGCCGGGAGGGCGACGGTGACGGTGATGTCCGCCGAGGAGTACTACGGCAACGGCTACGACGACATGCAGAACCGCGTGCCGTCCATCGAAGCGATCGGAGAGGCCCTCGGCTGGAAGCCTGTCGTCCCGCTGCGCGACGCGGTGGCCATGACGATAGCCAGCTATCAATAACTTTTCAGGAGGTTCTCGGGGTGAAAGAGACAGTTCTGGTGATCAAGACCGACGTCGACACTCTCAAGGGCTACCGCGAGGGCGTGCCGAGGCTGCTCGAGATCTTTCGGGCCAGAAAGATGCGCGCATCGCTCTTCTTCTCGTTCGGGCCGGACAACTCGGGCAAGGCCATTCGGCGGGTTTTCAAGAAGGGCTTCATCCAGAAGATGCGCAGGACGAAGGCGCCTTCCACATACGGCCTGCGGACCATGCTGTACGGCACACTGCTCCCCGCGCCGAAGATAGTACAGAGCGAGCCAAGCGTGTTCATCAGGGCTATCCATGAGGGGCACGATTGCGGCATTCACTGCTGGGACCACGTGGACTGGCACGACAACCTTCACAATATGGAAGAGCACGAGATAAGAGCGGCGTTCGGCAAAGCGATGGAGCTGTTCGAGCACCATGCCGGCCGGCCGGCCAAGAGCTGCGCCGCCCCCGGCTGGCAGGCGACCCCCGCCAGCCTATCGGTGCAGGACGAACTCGGCTTCGAATACTGCAGCGACGCCAGGGGCCCGGGGGGCCCCTTCCGCCCCCGAATGGAGGGCCGCGAGTTCAAGACCCTGCAGATACCCACAACACTTCCGACCCTGGACGAGCTGATGGGAACCATTCCGGCGGAGAGGATCAACGATCGTTACATGGAGCTGATTCGCCCCGGGCTGAACGTGCACACCATACACGCAGAGATGGAGGGGCAGTCGCAGAGCGCCCTGTTCGAGGACCTGCTGGAGCGCTGCGCCAAAAGCGGAGCGACCTTCAGGACGCTCGACGACGTAGCGCTGGAGACAACCGTCAGCGGCACGGAGATCCCTGTCTGCGAGGTAAAGCCGGGCGAGATCCCCGGCCGCTGGGGAACGGTGGCGGTACAGAGCTGCGAGGCGTAGTCGCTTGCCGGGAGAGCGGCCGCAATGTCGTCCTGAACGAGCGCAGCGAGGAGGGACCTTAACTCACGTTTACATGGTCTGTATTCGGGAAATATAAGCCTTGCCGTCAACGAGGTGAAAAAATGAACCGTCCCGACGATTTCACATTATCCGCCCTTCTTGACCTTGACGGGCATCGATTTACCATAGAAAATGGCGAGTATACCATCAAATTCGTTGTATCGTTGACCAGACCAACGGAGAATATTCCACATGGGATTCGATACAGTCTTACCCTGCACGATAAAAACGGCATCAGGGTTCTTGGCTACGACAACAGCAACCATGACTATCGACCGTTGAGCAAACGACAATATGTCGCAAGAAGGATCGAATGGGATCATCGTCACCACAAGGAGACTGTAACACAATACGGTTTTTCAACCGCCGCCAATCTGCTTGAAGATTTCTGGGAGGACGTAAGAAGAGTTATTGGACGATGGAGGTAGAAGAATGGATTATTCCGATAGAATGAAGAAATATGGCGTGATGTCAACGGAGGACTTTCGCCAAATGACATTGGACATAGCTGCGGGAAAATACCGTCCCTCGCCCGATGTCCCTAGAATAATCTTCGGATCACACAAAAGTCTCGCAGAGTACGCCGAGGAGGAGGCAAAGAAGGAGAAATCGCCGATATCAGCGCAGTAATATAATTTTCCGAGGCGGCCAGGAACATGCCGCATAAGCGATCTACACGAACGGAAAAGTGCACGTTCGGTCGCCTGCTTCGCGGCCAGAAACATGCCGCATAAGCGATCTACACGAACGGAAAAGCGCCCGTTCGGTCGCCTGCTTCGCGGCCAGAAACATGCCGCATAAGCGATCTACACGAACGGAAAAGCGCCCGTTCGGTCGCCTGCTTATGTCGTCCCGAACGAGCGCAGCGAGGAGGGACCTCGCTTTTCACGCTTCACCCTGAGATCCCTCCGTCCCCCGGTCATCCCGAGCGACCTCGCCTCTACTCCCTCATCCGGTACACCACCACGAAATAGCTCGTGCCGCCGCTCTTCTCGGCCTCCTGCTCGTCGTAGTCGAACGACGACGCGTACGCGGCTATGACCGGCTCGGCACCGAGCTTCCTCTGCAGGGTCATTTGGACATAGAGCGCTCCGCGCGAGTCTATGTGCGACGGCTGGCGGAGCGACAGCGCCTGCTCCGGGTCGCACGACATTATGACCGCCTCGCTCTCCGAATCATGCGCTTCCGTCTCCTCCCTGTTCAGATAATGAGAAAAATCCGTGCTCTGTATGACCAGCGCCTCCTCGCCCGAGAGCGGCGCAAGAGCGGCGGCCAACTCGCGCCACTCCCCTGCTCCTGACCTTATCCCGATCGCGACCGGAAGTACCGGCACTCCGGGAAAATAGCGTGCTACGAAGGGCAAGAGCGCCTGGACTCCGTGCTCGTGCGAAAACAGGTTCGACTCGCTCGCACAGGACAGTATTTTCAGCCGCTCGGCCCCGTCCCTGTCCAGCGGCACGGGACCGAGGGCGGTCAGGAAGTCCCGCCCCGGCACGGAGAAGAACGTCCTCCCGCGATGGTAGTGGTCGGGGCACAGAATGATCACCCTGCCGAAATCGCGCTCCCCGATCGTGGCGAACCCCGCGGCGATCAGGTCTGCCGCCAGCAGGTGATGCGGCACGATCAGGCCGGTGACCCGTCCCTCGACTGGCGTCGCGGACGCGGACTCGATCGCCTCCTCGAAGAGAGAGCCCGGATAGAGCGGCGGGAAGGGACGATCCCATGCGCGCGACGAAGCTGCCTCCCCGTGCGGTGCTAGGAGCAATAGTACTGTAAAGGCCAGGCGGACTCCGAGCAGCGCTCCCTTCAAACCGAGGGTCGCGCCAGTTATCCGTATGGGAAGGCTGAACAGGGCCCGTCGAGCCATGAAAATCCTCATCCTTTCTCGAAGCTCCCACGGCATTCTATCATGTGCTACGCGAACCCTCGGTGATGAAGCGCGCCGACCTGATCACGGAGATGAGGTAGATACGCCACTTCTTCACAGCCGGAATCCAGGCCAGAAAGGGCATAGAGAAGTAAAGAGTTCCGGGGGCGAGGCAGGCTGACATTGAGATCCCTCGGCGAAAAACCCGCCTCGGGATGGCAATACTAAGTCATCCCGAGCTAAGGCAAGGGATCTCTCTTTTTTATATCCGGCAAAACCTTTCACCTACTGTTTTTTGGCCCCATGCTCCAGCCATCGACGCCCCTTGTCCGTCAATCGATACTTCTGAAGGCGGCTGCTCGGCTTGTCGGGAATGGTCATCTCTATCAGACCTTCGGCCAGTGCCGGTCTTAAGTATCGTTCGCGAAAAGACTTGCGATCCGAGAGTCTTAAGGCGGCCTGCAGTTCTTCGCGACTCATCTCGCCCTCCAACGCAACCAGCAGTTCGCCGACTTGGGGGGTGACTTGGAGGGCGACTTGGGGGGTGCATGTCAGAGCATCAAGGATCATCCGCAGCATGAAGTCGATGAATGGCGCAGAATCTGTCCGCCGAGTGCTTTCCTCAATCACATCATAATACTCGGCCTGATGTTCAAAGACCAGGCTCTCCACCGGGATGTCGGTGAACAACGGGTTCCAGCGGGAGAGGATCAGGCTCTGCCACAGTCGCCCCATGCGGCCGTTGCCGTCGGAAAAGGGGTGGATGAACTCGAACTCGTAGTGAAAGACAGAGCTTGCTATGAGCGGGTGAACATCGGTCACGGCCATCCAGTCCAACAGATCGTCCATCAGCTGCGGCACCCGGCCTGCGGGGGGCGCCATGTGAATCACCCGCTGACCCGCCATCACCCCCACGCCCCCGCTCCGATACAACCCGGCCTCCTCGACAAGGCCGTCCATCATGATCCGGTGCGCCTCAAGCAGGTCCTTTTCAGACGCCGGTCTCCATGTATGCAGCCGGTCGTAGGCGGCCAGGGCGTTTTTCACCTCGCGAACCTCCCTGGGAGGGGCGACGACCCGTTTGCCCTCCAGAATCGCGGTGACGACCTCCGTTCCGAGCGTGTTGCCCTCGATGGCCAGCGAGCCGCGAACGGTCATGACGCGATTGATCCGTCGCAGTCGCAGAGACCGCTCGTTCTCCGCAAGCGCCTCCATTCGACCCGTGGCCTCGCATATCGCCGCGACCCGATTCAGAATTTCGGTGGTTATCGTGCAAGGCGGCTGGTATTTCATGCTGTCCCCCCGTCGCAAGCCGTTCTCGACTCAGTTTTAGTATTATAATAATGGCGATATCAAAAGATATCAAAATACTATTATATTCGATCGAGACGCTCCGCGCCGTCCGAGGTCTGCATTCCGCGATAAGCCCGTGCGTGACGAGAGCTTCGCGCGCGGGGTCTCGCTCCAGAGGAGGGCCCGCATCTTCCGGACACTGCTGTGATACAATGCAAGTTATGGACGGCTCTTAGAAGTTCGCGTCCGTACAGTGCGGAACACTTTACATGCAATGAAAAACGAAGCCAATCAAGGAGGGATCTTGTGTGAAACAGAAGACGTCAACGGTTCTTGCGGGGCGAATGCTCTGCGCGGCCTTTTTAGTGGCCGCGCTCGCGCTATTCGCAGCCGTCCCGCACGAGTGCGATGCAGCGCCGAGGAAGATAGTGCTTACCGAGGCGGAGTTGAAGGACTTCTCAAGCGTCCCGGCACCGGTCAAACTTAAGGGCAAGCCCTCGTTCGAGGACTCGGCCTTCCCGCTGGAGAAGGCGGTCAACCTAAAAGAGGTGGAGGAGGTCGTCGGCAAGCTGACCAAGGCGCAGAGGGAGGCCCTGCAGAAGAACCGCTTCATCCTTCTGCCCAAGAAGAGCGCCTACCCCTTCCCCTCCCACGGCATGAACGACGAGATGCTCAGCGACTTCGTCGGTATAGGCGGTTTTGCCGACCCCTCCGCGCGCGAGCCTTGGAACACGCGCCTGGTGAACCCCGACGTATTCCTGCACGCGCTGCACACCTTCTTCTCCAAGCGGCTTGAGGCGATGGAGGGGGGCGAGCTGCTAGCAGCGGTGGAGGCAATGCTGGACGACCTGTATGCCACTGTCATCATCCTGCGAGGTGATGCGTCGAAGAAGAACCGGCGGACCTGGGAGCGGCTGCAGGCGCAGATACTTATCCCGCTGATTCTCGTGAAGAACTGTTACCAGGACATGGAGGACAAGTGGGTTCCTCCCGATGAGGAGCCGGAGGACGACACTCTGGAGAACGCTCTCGCCCTGATGAAGGAGTACATAGGCGGCCTCTCCAAGAATAGCGCGAAGAACGTCGCGGAGGAGCTTCGCCGGATCTACGCGGCGGACACGGCCGAGGGAGGGCTGCTGGGGCTCATCCCCGCCTACGCGTCCGCCTCTGTCGACTACACCCAGTTCACTCCCAGGGGGCACTACGAGCGATCCTCCCGCAGCAGGGCCTACTTCCGAACGATGATCTGGCTGGGGCAGCTCGGATGGAGGCTGGCGGACGAGGACGGCGCCGCGGACGCGCTTAACTTCGCCCTCGCCATGTCCAAGGCCAGCTACGCCCTTGACGAGTGGAAGCGGGTGATGGAGGTCTCCTGCTTCTTCGTCGGCTACCCCGACGCGGCCAGCTACGTCGAGTGGATCGACCTGCTGCTTGAAAGCGCTGGCGTCAAGTCCTTCGACGCCGACACCTGCGGGAAGCCCGCCTCCATCGAGCGCATCATAGAGGCGGCGGAGGACCTCGCGCCCTCGATTCCCCACTTCAGCGACCTCTTCTCCCCCTCGGCAACGGAGGTGCTTTGCATCTTCCCGCAGCGCTTCACGATCCCCTGGCTCATATCCGATCGCCTGACCTACAAGAGAGAGGTGGCGGAGGATCTTCCCGTGCTCTTCTCAAGCCTTTGGGTAGCCGCGCTGGCCGGGAACGAGTACGCGACGGATCTGCTGCCCGAGCAGGTCCCCCTCTCGGTCCAGTCCCTTCCCGCCGTCGACGAGGAGGGCG
>JAAYLU010000009.1 GCA_012521675.1 Synergistaceae bacterium
ACCCTGCCGTTCATGCTCAAAGGAGGTGCGTCGGAGCTGACCCTCATTTCCGCGAAGGGAGCGGTCAACATGGTCTTTCTGGGGGTCGTCTGCTCCGGAGTCTGCTACCTGCTCTGGTACGATGCCCTCCAGGTACTTCCCGCTTCCGAGGTGGGCGTTTTTCTCTACGTCAACCCGGTGGTCTCCGTCGTCATAGCTGCTCTCTTCCTTGACGAGCCGGTCACTTTGTCGATGCTGCTCGGAGGGGTGATGGTCTTCTCCGGCGTCTGGTTCGTCAACCGCGTATCGTGAGATCGCGAAAAAGCTTCTACCATGCAACTACGTCAAACGAAAAGGAGTGTGTCCCTCATATGGAATTTCTGACCGTTCCCTCGCAGGGCGCTTTGAATCGTGAAGGCGCCCTCGCTCTGTTCGTCCGTTCTAAGGAGGACGCGCCGCTTGCACCGCTGGACGAGAGAGAATCCGCCGCGGCGCGGCTTCTCCTCGACATGCCCTCCTTCGGAGGCAAAACAGGCAAAATAGTCAGTTCACCACTGCCGGCAGGGGGCTTCTCCGCCCTCTACCTCGTCGGCCTGGGCGAGAGGAAGCCGGACGAGCCTCGGGAGTCGTTCGCGGACAACCTTAGGTCGAGGAGCGCGGAGCTAATGCGCCTCTGCAGCTCGCACGGGGTCCGAAGGATCACCGCCATGCTGCCCGGCGAGCCCACGCACGAGGCCAGCTGCGCCGTCGCAGAGGGAGCCTCTCTCGGCGCCTACCGATTCGACAAGTACAAGGGGGCGAAGGACGAGGACGACCTCCCCTCGCCCGAGGAGTTCGTCCTGCTTGACGGCGTACCGGAGGGCCTCTCCAGGGGCAAGTCCCTAGCCTCCATGCAGATCGCGTCGCGCGACCTGGCCAACGAGCCTGGGAACAGGCTAGGCCCGAACGACCTGGCGGAAATGGCGGTTCGCTGGGGGGAGGAGCACGGCTTCCAGGCGGTCGTCTGGGACGAGGAGCGAATTCTCAAAGAGGAAATGGGGGGGCTCTACTCCGTCGGCGCGGCCTCCGAAAGAGGGCCGCGGCTCATCCACATGACCTGGCGGCCGAAGGGGGAGCCCCGCAGGAAGGTCGCCTTCGTAGGGAAGGGTATAACCTTCGACAGCGGCGGTCTCAACATCAAGACGGGCGAGTTCATGCGGACTATGAAGGGGGACAAGACCGGGGCGTGCAACGTGCTCGCCGTGCTGCGCGGCGCGGCTCTACTGGAACTTCCGATAGAGGTGCACGGCATAGTGCCCGCGGCCGAGAACATGCCTGGAGGCCGGGCCCTGCGCCCAGACGATATACTGAAGATGAGAAACGGAAAGACCGTCGAGGTGGACAACACGGACGCCGAGGGACGCCTTGTACTGGCGGACGCGCTGGCCTACGCGAGCGAGCTTCTACCGGACGTGATAATCGATATGGCAACCCTGACCGGGGCCTGCGCCGTCGCCCTGGGGCAGAACATGGCCGGTCTGTTCTCGAACGACGACGCCCTGGCGGGCGAACTGCTCGCAGCGTCGGTGCGCAGGGGCGAGAGGCTCTGGAGGATGCCGGTTGACGACGACAGGATAGCCAAGTCTATGAAGTCTCCTGTGGCGGACCTGGTCAACGCCGGCAGCAGATACGGTGGAGCGATATTCGCGGCCCGGTTCCTGCAGGAATTCGTCGGAGAGGGCATTCCCTGGGCGCACCTCGATATAGCCGGGGTGGACATGCAGAAGGACGAGTACTCGGTGTACTCAAAGGGAGCGACGGCGTTCGGCGTCAGGACCTGCCTGGAATACCTCCTGTCCCTGTAGCGAGGATGGTTGAAGAGGGGCCGGCGGCCCCTCTTTCTATCACTTGCCCACGCAGAACTGGCTGAATATGTGATCGAGCAGCGAATGGCCGCCCGTTATCCCCAGCAGTCGTTCGATCGCCATCATGCACTCGTTCAGGCACCCGGCGGCGACGTCGTGCCCTAGCCCTCCGTCGATCGCGTCGGCCGCATCCTTAAGCCGTGCGATGGCCGTGCGTATCTCGCCCACCTGCCTGGCCGAGGCGTTCAGGCCCGCCTCGAGAGTCCCCGATCCGGCGATCGATGACACTATCAGGTCCTTCAGCTGGTCGAGCCCGGTCCCGTGCCTTGCCGATATGCGAAGAATCCCGCTTCCCGGAAGGGCTTCGGACAGCAGCTCCTCGGCCGTCCGCCCGTTCTCGTCCCTTCCGAAGGGCAGGTCGGACTTGTTGAGCGCGACAATATGATCCAGCTCCGCTATCCTGCAAGCCATCGCAAGGTCGAAGTCGTCCGGCGCGGAGCTTCCGTCCACCACCCATACCCTCGTGTCCGCCTCCTTGAATGCCGCCTCCGCCCGTGCGACGCCGATAGCCTCGACCTCGTCGGAGGGCACGCCCCCCAGCCCGGCCGTGTCGATCAGCCTGATGGGAACTCCGCGCCATGTAAGCACGTCCTCGATCAGGTCCCTGGTTGTCCCCGGTATGGACGTCACAATTGCACGCGACTCCCTCAGCAGCGCGTTCAGCAGCGAGGACTTTCCCACGTTTGGACGGCCCACTATCGCCACCCTGATACCCTCGCGAAGCAGGCAGCCCGCGCTGCAGCGATCCAGAAGATCCTCCAGGCTCTGTATCAACGCCTGTATGGACTGGACCACCTCCTCGTCCTCGCGCAGCGGGGTGTCCTCCTCCGGAAAGTCCAGCGAAACCTCCATCTGCCCCAGCAGGTCGAGAATCTCGCTATGTATGTCGATCGTGAACTCGGTCAGTTCGCCTCTCAGGGTTCTCGTCGCGGCCTTCAGAGCCTCGTCGCTTCTGGCGCGGATTATGCCCAGCACCGCCTCTGCCTGGGCCAGGTCTATGCGACCGTTGAGGAATGCCCTCTTGGTGAACTCGCCCGGCTCGGCCAATCGCGCTCCGCGGCAGATTAGAAGCTCAAGGCACTTCGACGCCACCAGCGTGCCGCCGTGCGTGTGTATCTCGACCACGTCCTCCCCCGTGTAGCTCCTGGGAGCGGCGAACCAGACCACAAGCACCTGGTCGACGCCTTCTCCCTTTTCATCCAGCAGGTATCCGTTGCTCATCCGCCGGGGAGGCATCTCCTTCAGGGTATTCTTCTTCAGCGACAGCACCCCGCCGGCCATCTCTAGCGAATCCGGCCCGGACAGCCTGACTATCGCTATCCCGGCCTCCCCCCTGGCAGTGGCTATAGCCGCTATGGTCTCCACCCTTTTGATCGCTCCATTCCGCCTCATGCGCTCTCTCCCCCCGTGACCGGCGAACTTCCCGTATCTTACACCGAAAATGAAAAAAGCGGGACCCGGAGGCCCCGCGAAAAACCCTTGACTCTTTACAGAGCCGGTATCCCCAGCTCCTGGATGGCCTCCGCCAAGCGAGAGACCCCCTCCTCGATGACATCGGGCGCAGAGAATGTGTAGTTGATCCGGGCATTGTGCAGCCCCGACCCATCCACCGGACAGAAGGGCGGTCCCGGCACGAATGCGACCTTCTTCTCGATCGCCTTCTTGAACAGGTCGTTCGTGTTGATCGACGGGACCTCGAGCCAGTAGAAGAAACCGCCCTCGGGCTTAACCCATGTGGCGCCGAGCGGCTTCAGGTGCTTCTCGAAGCTGACCTCCATCGCATCGCGCTTCTCCCTGTAGTTGTCGATTATCACGGGCAGGTGCTCGTCCAGGTACCCCTTTTCGCAGTACGCGGTGACGAGGGCCTGGGTGATCGGGCTTGAGCAGAGGTCCGTGCTCTGCTTGAACACGGTCATGTTGCGGATGATCTCCTTCGGCCCCGTGACCCAGCCGATTCGGGTGCCGGGAGAGAGAATCTTGGAGAAAGAACCGGCGTATATGACTCCGTCACCGTCATGGAACGAGAATATCGATGGAAGGTGGTCGCCGTCGAACCTGACGTATCCGTACGGGTCGTCCTCGAAGACGGGTACGTTATACTTCTTCGAGATCTCCACCAGTCGCTTTCTTCTCTCGACCGACATGGTCGACCCGGCCGGGTTCTGGAAGTTGACGATCGTGTAGATGAACTTGACGTTCTTGCCCTCGGAGCGGGCCTTCTCGATGATGCCGGGTATCAGCTCCACCTGCATCCCCAGGTGATCGACCGGGACCCCCAGGAACCTGCCGCCGTGGTTGTAGAATACGGTGAGAGCCGCCAGGTAGGTAGGGTCCTCGACTATGACGTAGTCGTCCTCGTCGATCATCGCCCAGGCAAAGAGGTCCAGCGCCTGCTGCGAGCCGGTGGTGATGAGGATCTCGTCCTGATCGACCTTCCGCCCCATCCTGGGCGCCGTCCAGGTCGCAAGGAACTCCTTCAGCGGGGGGTAGCCCTCCGTGGTTCCGTACTGAAGAAGGTTTGCCGCGTCGTCCTTGATGAGATGAGCGCCCTCGTAGAACTTTTCGGCGGGAAATACCTCCGGAGCGGGCATTCCTCCGGCGAATGAGATCATCCCCGGCTGCTTGACCACCGCGAGCATCTCGCGAATGGGCGAAGGCCTGCTGTTCTTCGCGATGCTGCTCAGGTTCTGTCCCCAGATGCTGCTCATTAAAATCGCCTCCCACTGTCAAAATAGGCCCTTTTCGATGCTATCGCTGTGAATAGACTCGAAAAGAAAGATAACACAGCTCAATTATAGCACGAAGAGGAAAAAGCAAGGTGAATTCCCGTGCATTTCGATCACGCATGAGATTCGCACAGCCACAGACGAGTTTGCGGGCCTTCACCCGCGCCTTTCTCTCTCCGTCAGGCCGCCGGGGTGTTGCGATATAATGATCTCGGCTCGAACTGTCCCGGGCCGCGCCCGATATAACAAGGGACAATAACTCTTGCGGAGGTTGGAACCATGCTCAACTGCGCCCGTTGCGGACGGAACGTCGAAGAATCCTCGCTCTTGTGGCGCTGCTCCTGCGGCGGCCCGCTGGAGTGGACGCCCCTCGCGCCTATGAGCCGAGCCTCTCTGCGGCGCGATCCGGGCATCTGGCGATATGCCGCCTCTCTTCCCCCGTCCGACGGGTCGCGCGTCTCGCTGGGGGAGGGGGGCACTCCGCTGGTGCGGATCGATTGGAGCGGGGGCCCCGTGTGGTTCAAGCTCGACTTTCTCTGTCCGACCGGCTCGTACAAGGACCGCGGGATGGCCTGCATGATAAGCAGGCTTAAGGAGCTCGGGGTGAGCCGGGTTATCGAGGACTCCTCCGGGAACGCCGGGGCCTCGATGGCGTCCTACTGCGCCGCGGCCGGGATTAAATGCTCGGTGTTCGTGCCGGAGTACACCTCCGGTGGCAAGTGCGTCCAGATCCTCTCGGCGGGTGCGGAGCTGGTGAAGGTGCCGGGCAGCAGGGAGGAGACCACGAGGGCGGCGGAGAGGGCCGCCGACGAGGCGGAAGGGGGCGTATTCTACGCCAGTCACAACTGGAGCCCCTACTTCGCCCACGGGGTGAAGACCTTCGCATTCGAGGTCTGGGAGCAGCTCGGCTACGCCGCGCCGGACTCAGTCCTGCTCCCGGTCGGGCAGGGGAGCCTCGCGCTCGGCTGCTCGCTCGCTTTCGACGAGCTGCTGGCCGCGGGGGAGATCGACAGGGTCCCGAGGATATACGCCGTCCAGGCGGAGAACTGTTCCCCTCTCGCCAGGGCGTTCCACGAAGGGGTGGACGCGGCGCGCGGCTACCGGAAGAAAGAGACGATAGCCGAGGGGATAAGCTCCGCGTCGCCCGTCCGCATCGAAAGGGTGCTGGAGGCGGTGCGAGAAAGCGGCGGCTCGGTGGTGACATGCTCCGAGGGAGAGATATGGCAGGGCTTTCGAAAGCTCTCGGGCATGGGCCTCTACGTGGAGCCGACCAGCGCTGTGGTCGGCTCGGCGATAGATCGACTGGCGGCGAGCGGAGAGATAGCGGCGGGCGAGAGGGTCGTCGCTTTGCTCTCCGGGTCTGGCCTGAAGGCGACCGACAAGATCATGTCGCTCTTCAAGAGCCCGCCGGCCTGACGGCGACGGTCATGGGACGAGTGAGCGTTAACAACCTTCGCGAGGGGATGGTGCTGGAGGAGGACCTTCATGCGCCTAACGGGCGCTTCATCCTCGGCAAGGGCGCGACTCTGAAGGACAACTACATCAAGATGTTCAAGATCTGGGGCATCACCGGTGCGGACGTGGAGGGGGAGGAGGACGCGGAGATAGCCGGCCGTGTGGCTTTGGAGGAGGAGGCCCTTCGCATGGCCAAAAGCTACGTGGACTCCTTCTTCCCTCCGGAGGACCCTGACGACGCCTGTGCGGCGGCTGTGAGGGCCTTCAGCATCCGCAG
>JAAYLU010000010.1 GCA_012521675.1 Synergistaceae bacterium
GGATATTCTCGATGAGCTGCTTTTTAACCTGCTCCTCCGGGCTCGTCGTTGTATCGCTGCCCGCTCCCGTTGGAACTTCGATCGTAATTCGGATCTTCTTGTCGTTGTCCCTGCCTGCGTTGGAAAAGGGGATGACGGCGGGCGTGTTCTCCGAGGCGATTTTCAGGTCCGTCATCTCGGGAGCGTCCCAGGAGCCGCGCAGGTTGAAGGTGGTCTCTCTGAAGTCCCTGGAGGTCATACCGCCGATGAGGCCGGTGATGAAGCGCTGAAGAAACTGGGGGTCCGTCAGAGGATTTCCGTCGATCGTCAGGAACCCCTGCATGGCGCCGATGAAGGCGTTCAACGCCCGGACGTTGATGTCTCCGGAGCACTTCAGGTCGAGCGGCGTGTCGTTCCATCCGATGGACCCGCTGGCGGAGAAAAATCTAAACACCTCGTTGCCGGGAGGGGCGGACATCCTGCTTCCGGGCAGCAGGAATATGGTTCGCCCGTCCATGTTAAAGCTTGCAATGACGGAGGAAAATGGAATCTCGCCGGAGGCGGACACGCTCTTCAATGATTCAAAACCGGAGACGACTCCGTCGCGGGCTGAGAACTGTCCGCTTCCGAAGACAAGCCCCATCATGCCACCTGTTCCGTTGCCGCGAATTGTCAGGTCGCCGATGCCGCCGACCCGTCCGGAAGAGCCTTCTAAGATGCGAGACGAGGCGCTCTCGAGGTCCATCTCCTTGACCTGCGCCGTGCCCTCGAAGCGCATTGTAAGAGGGTCGATCTTGCCGTCAAAGCGAGCCTTGCCCCCGTGAAACAGGGCGGTCCCCTCGGAGACTAGCAGCAGGCCGTCCCGCCATGTGAAAGGGATGCTGACATCCGTCATGTTCATACGTTGTATTCTGAGTGAAGAGGCGGAGGCAGTCCCTTCGAACGACGGGGAATCCGAGATGGTGCCGCTGATTTCGAATATGGCCGATCCTTCGAACATGCCCGCCGTCTGGCTGGCGACAGCGGGAATGGCCTTGCAGAGGTCTATCCCGTCCTCGTTTTCGAGGCTGTAGCGAAGGCCTTCTTCGGTGAACTCAGCCTTGCCCTTGAATGTGATGGCGCTTTCTCCAAGCTTTACGCCCGCGACGATGGAGAAGGCGTCATCTTCCTCCGGCGCCAGCGAGAAAAACGCATTCTCTATTATTAGGCCGTACGCGCTGAGAACCGGAATCTTTCCCTCGAACGATGTCGTAATCGGCCCATCGGCCTTGCCGGAAAAAGCGAGCTTGGAGAAGAGCTGCCCTCCCAGGCGCACGGAGGGAAAGTAGACGGCGGCGAGTTCGTGAAGGTCCAGTTCGCCAAGCTCCACTGCCAGGTCGACTTCTCCACCCTTCGCCAGGCCTATGACGCCGGATGCGCCCACGTTAGCCCCCAGGACCTTGGCCGACAGGTCGGCGACCTTCAGCGCTACCGGCGTCCCGACCAGCGAGCCCCGTACGGATTCCATGTCGATGCCGCCCACGGTGATACGGGGAGAATGGAATGTTATGCCCAGGGTCGGAGACGGGAGCTTTTCGGAAAGCGAGAACTCTCCGGCGATGCTCCCTTCGACTTCGTTGTCGATACTCAAGGCCGAGGTGGCCATGTCCCCGGCGGAAAGCCCGTCGAACCGCCCCTTGAGCGATATGCTCCGACTCAGAATGTCCAAGGACCCCTCCGCGCTTAACGAGCCTTTGAAAAGGGATGCCGAGGCGCTGATTATCCGAAGACTGTCGTTCTCGTACCGCCCCTGCGTCTTCAAGCCTTTCAGAGGAAGAGCGGACATAAGGGGCGTCTCTCCTCCGGAGAGAGAGAAGGTGGCCGTCGGGGAGTCGATCGGGCCGGAAAGAGTCCACGAGGCGTCGAATAAGCCACCGAGAGGGGGGGCTTGGAGAGCTCCCTCAAGCACATTCCATTTGACTCCCTTTGCGTCCCCCTGGATGGCCATTGAGGGCGAGGCCGTGTACACCTCTCTGATCGTTCCCCTTCCGGAGACGAGCCCTTCGCCGCCCGGCGAGAGGGAGAACGAATCGACGGAGATACTGTCGTCCAAGCCGCTGAAGGCGGCATTGAGTCGTTCGACCGGGACGTGCAGAATCGAGGCTCGATCGAAGGTGAGCTTCCCGGTGAAGGAGAGAGGATCAGTCTCGGGCACTGAGAGGGCGAGCTCTGCCTTGCCCGATCCCTCCAGGGAGAGGGAGGGGGCATAGATCTCTCCGACTCGCTTCAGGTTCAAGCCCTCTGAATTCAGCACCAGACTGGTCAAACTCTCCTCGTCGTCCTCGAACAGGCTCTTCCCGGAGAAGGTGAACTTGGAACCCGCCCAAGACGCGGCTCCATTGATGTCAAGGGAGGATCCGTCCTTCATCAGCAGGCTGCACGACATGTCTTCGACGTCGAAGCCTTGCAGGACGGCCCTGTCGGCGTATAAGGCCATCGGGCCGCCGAGTCCGTCGAACGGGCCGGAGAGGTCCAGCTTGAGGGATGCGAGCTCGCCTGTTGCAAAGGAGAGCCAGGGGAAGCATCTGGACCACTCGTCGATCTTCAGGTCCTTGAGGGCCAGGGCGATCTCCGCGATCGGAGTCTTGCCGAAGAAGAGCGAGAATACGCCCGAGACGGGAGAGGAGAATACGGTTGCATCCTCCGACGGGTACAGGACGGCCTTCTCCTCGTCCGCGGACCATGAAAAATCGCCGTCCATGAAAAGGTCCCAGATATCACCGTTCTCTATTGTTGCCTCCCCTGACGCCAGGAGCTTGCCGAATGGGCGTTCGATCAGCAGGGTGGAATCGAAGGTCCCCTTGGCGGTCAGTGGCAGGTTCAGAAGCTCCGAGATGAAATCGAGCCGGAAAGCATCGACGTAACCCTCCAGGCGGGTATCCGGGAACAGGGACCCCGACAGGGAGACGACGGCGTCCCCTCCCCTGAAGAAGGCGTCGGTCAAGAAGAGTTGATCCCCGGTGATGAAGGAGACTCCAAGCTCTATCGGGAATCCGAGGAATCCACCCTGCCCATAGAATGATACTGTGTCGTCCTTCGGCGTGAGGCGAAGAAAATTCAGGGATACGGAGCCCATCGGAGTGGAGAGGAACGCGGGCTCGAAGACCAGCACGGGAAGAGACGTGCTGGATCCCTCCAGCGCGTCCGCGAAATCAGTGTCGATCAGGGCATGGATAAGTCCCTCTCCCGACAGAGTGCCGGAGTTGACCGTCACCCTGCTGACGACCCCTTCCCCGCGAAGGTATGAAAGAAGGGAGAGCCTCACCGACAGGCGTTCTGCGGTTGCGATCATCTCGCCCTTGAAGAAGACGCGCAGGTTGGAGGCGGAGTAGCCGAAGACAGGGTTGCCGGACAGCCCATCCGCCTCGAAGGTCCAGCCGTCCAAACCCTCGAAGGCATCCTCGAGGGCGGAGCGGAAGACTGATGTGGCGGCGTCCTGCCCGGTCAGAAGAAAAACACCGCACAGGACAAGTGCGGCAAAAACGCAAACAGCAAGTGTGAAAACCAGCTTTTTTGGCCTGCTCATGTCGAGATCCTTTCGAAAGATGGCATCCAGCCGCCTCATATTAGCGGCAAGAGGGGATAAACGCAATGTAAAAATACGGAGGGATAAAGGGTCTAAAACGAAGATTCTCCCAAAACAAAGGAGTAATAATTACTCATGTCAATAAAGACGAGATAGTGTTTCCTTGTGGATATGTGGATAAGCATGTGAATGAACGGTGCAAAACAGGGGAAAAACCAAGGAAAGAAGGAAAATGTGGATAAATCGGCCCTATGTGGATAAGATAATGACTCAAAAAGAGATGCGCTCGACCTGCAGATCGGAGGCTATCGGGAGTTCGCACCCGTTGAAAGAGAGTGCCAGTTTGCCCGTTGCTCGAACTCTGTCTCCGGTGGAAAGGGAGAAGACGCCCTCCGTCTCCGGCCCCTTGTAGGCGACCAGGGCGGTCTTTCCCTCGCGCAAGACGATGCGTTTGGCGGATCTGTCGATCTTCTCCACGGACAGCTCGAGCGTGATGAAGCACCCGGCCAGGCAAGGGGCCTCGCTCCAAGCCTGGGAGGCGGTAAAAATACGCGGGGAAGCCAGGTGCCAAAGCCCCCTGCCGGCCAGCCTCGCCTCGTTCAACGCGTCGATGATGCGATCCGCATACTTGCGGTTCGGATGAATGATCATGGGCAGGGCGACCCCGTGCCGCACTAGCTCCTCGTTGATGAACAGCTCTTCTCCCCCGTCATCGACGAAGAGGTATGCCAGCGAACGGCCGTAACGATCGGTGAGCTCTCGGTCGAACTCGAGGCGCAGACTTCCTCTCTTCAAGAGGTCGTTGTTCAGCAAGAGCGCCTCCCTGCCCAGCTCCTCGACGGGGCGCGAGGGATGGTGCAGCTCGGGCGTGTCTATGAGCAGGTACCTGATGGTACGTGTTTCTCCTCCGTCGTCAAGTTTGATGGTGTCTCCGTCCAGAACGCGAATCCCCTTCGGTTCTACAAGGGGCGCCTCTTTTCCGAATGGCGGGAGGAAGGCGCAAAGCGCCGCGATGACGAGGGCAAGCGTTAGGTAGCCGAGATTTCTCATTTAGCTTTGCCTTCCATATATAATAGTGAAAAGAACCTCCATATAAGAGAGGGGCACATCCACGGCGACCCGCCCGCCGAAATGTATCTTTTTACGGTGGACATGTCCGAGCCAGTCGAAACCGTGGTGATCAGGTGTGTTACACCGAATGCCTTGAAGACGGAGGGGATGAAGGGAATTCCCGGACCGTGCAGAATTACGCCTTGGCACGACCTGAAAAAGGGCTCGAGGGTGAGTATTCTCCGGTCCCGAAGGGAGTCGGGTCCAAGCCAAAGCCAGCCGCCGGAGCCAAGGTACTGGCTGCTGGCCCAGACGGGATATGACCGCCTTCCCCTGTTCTTGTCGTCGAAGATGGATATGTCGCAGTTCCAGTCGCGGAGAGTGTCGACTACGCAAGGCTCCGGCGCGAATACGAAGACCTTTTCTCCGCTCAGTACGGAGGATAGATGATCCAGCGAGCTGCCCGAGGACGGAGACGGGACGATGGCGGACAGAGAGGCGGACGCGGATGCGAACTCCTGCGGGTAGGGGGAGACGACAAGGCTCGCCAATCCGTGAGAATCGAGCGACAAGAGGTTTTTGGTATGATCCTCCCTTGTCGACAGAGGCTCGTCCTCCGTGCGAGGGGTCGAGCCAACGCCCCAGCGACCGTCCGCAAGCCGCAGAAAGCTGCCGCGCCAGCCGACGACGAACTCTTCAACCGCGCACTTCGGAGCGGTCAGGGAGAATTCCAGGATAGAGTCATACAGCCTCATGAGATCACCCCTGTACATTATTATACGCCTAAGAGGAGAATAGTGGATTATGAATGAATCCGGAAAAAGGCATAATCGCAGCGCCTCGCCGTTGGACGAGGAGGAAGCGGGAAGACTGCTTGACGCGAACAGGGAGAGGCTGCATCTGTACGCCTCGCTGCTCGCCTCTTACTCGGGGAAGCTCCGCCTTACCGGTCCGTCCGACCCCGAGGTGATAATGGACGAGCACATACTTGATTGCCTCTTCTCTGTATCGCTGCTTCCAGTCGAGGGGGCTGTGATAGACGTCGGATCCGGGGGCGGGCTTCCCGGCATTGTATGGGCCCTCTGCAGACCGGGGCTGGTTGTAACCCTATTGGACAGCGTCAAGAAGAAGTGCGTCGCACTCGAAGAGATGTCCCTTGAACTGGGGCTGGAGAATGTCAGAGTTGTCGATACGAGATGCGAGGATCACGCGAGGGAGAGGCGCGAGTCTTACGATTGCGCTGCCGCGCGAGCCGTCGCGTCCACGGATGTGCTGCTGGAATATCTCTCCCCGCTGGTCTCGGCGGGAGGAAGTATAATATGTTTCAAAGGGCCGAAACACTTGGAAGAGATCGAAACAATCGAGGATGAATGGCACTTGTTGGGCCTTGGTAACTTCAAGAGATACAAGTATGAAATAGCCTCCAAAAAGAGGTACATACTTGAATGGAAAAAGACGGGAAACACTCCGGGCGAGTATCCGCGAAAGGTAGGAATCGCAGAAAAACGACGTTGGTGGAGGTGCTGACATAATGATAACGCTGACGGTGTCGAATCAAAAGGGCGGTGTGGGAAAGACCACGACCTGCATAAACCTCGCCGCCGAACTCGGCAAAATGGGCTACTCCGTGCTTGTCGTCGACATCGACCCGCAGTCCAACTGCACCAGCGGACTTGGATGCGTGGTCGAAAGAGGAGGAAATGGCCTCTACGAGGCGTTGACAGGTGAGGTCTCCCCGGAAAGCGTGGTGGTCAAGACGAGGTGGAAGGGCGTCTCGCTGCTTCCGGCGACGCTGGACCTCGCAGGCGCGGAGATAGAGCTGGCGGGCGCCATAAGCAGGGAGACGAAGCTGAAAAAGACGCTGTCCGGACTCTCCGGGTTCGATATAGCGATAGTTGACAGCCCCCCTTCCCTCGGCCTTTTGACCGTGAATGCCCTTGTGGCCGCCGACAAACTGATGATCCCCATCCAGTGCGAGTATTTTGCCCTTGAAGGGCTCGGCCAGTTGACGAGGACGGTATCACTGATCCAGGAGGGACTCAACCCTAAACTGGACATCAGCGGAATTTTGCTTACGATGCTCGATTCGCGTACAAGGCTTGCCAACGACGTCGCGGAAGAGGTAAGGACGCAGTTCGGATCCATAGTCTTTAAGACAGCCATTCCAAGAAACGTAAAGCTCGCGGAGGCACCTAGCCATGCGGAGCCGATAGGCTACTACGATCCGGCATGCCAAGGCGCAAAGGCGTATGAAGAGCTTTCCAAGGAGGTGGAAGAGCTATGGCTAAAGAGCGCGCCCTTGGAAAAGGACTAGCTTCACTGCTGCCCCCGAGCGAGTCCGCCGAAAAGCGGACAGGGTTGCTGATGCTGAAGACCGAGGAGATAGGGCAGAATCCTCACCAGCCGAGGAGAAGCGTGGATGAAAAACTGATGGAAGAGCTGGCGGCCTCCATAAAGGCTTACGGGATCATCCAGCCTATTGTGGTCAGGAAGGATGACGAGGGGAATTATGTCCTCGTCGCCGGAGCGCGAAGGCTGGAGGCGGCGAAAAGGGCCGGACTCGGGGAGATACCGGCGAGGCTGATCGAGGCGAACGAGCACGAGACAAGGGAAATGTCCCTGATAGAAAACATACAAAGAGAGGAGCTCTCCTCCCTCGATGCCGCGCACGCGATAAACGAGCTGATCATAAAGTACTCTCTGACTCACGAAGAAATAGCAAAGAACATAGGATGGAGCCGGGCGAAGCTGACGAACAAGCTGCGGCTGCTGAAGCTACCACGAAAGATATGCACAATCCTGGAGGCGGGCATGCTGACGGAGGGGCACTGCAGGGCGCTGTTGGGGATCGGGGACGAGGAGACGATGATCCTTGTCGCTCAAAAAGCCGCGACCTACGGATATACTGTGCGCCAGGTGGAGGAAATCGTCAAGAAGGCCAACGCGGACCCAAACCTGAAGTTAAAAGGACATACCAGGAGGAAGGAGCCCTCCATACTTACACAGGCCGCAAAAGAATTTGCCCGCACCAAGGGCTTCGGAGTGAAGCTGACCGAAAGGGCCAATGGCGTAAAGCTTCAACTGGACGGCATAGAACTGAACATGGCTGAGGACATATTGCGGTTCATCGAGGAGAACGCCGAGAAATATTTCCCGGGAAATAATCCCGACGCCTGACGTGCATACAAGCAGGCAGGTATACAAAAAACCCTGCGAGTGTCATGAGTCCTGCCCTGCTCTTTCAGGCACTGAGGGCTGAAAACGATAGCTCGGTTAGTCACAATTCAACGCAGTGCCGGACCTTGGAAAGCGAAGGCCGATGAGCGCGATGCGAATGAGTTGCAGGCAGGGGTCGTCATGCCGCACATGACCGTGATCTTCGAATGTTTCACGTGAAACAAATTTTGATTGGAGGCAAGTGCTATGAAAAATATCTATGCGCCGTGGAGGATGAAATATATAGTCGCCCCGAAGAAGGATGAACGGTGCATATTTTGCTGCCTCCCCCAGGAGGACTGTGACGAGGAGAACATGATCCTCTTCCGCGGTGATAAGTGTTTTGTGATTATGAATGCCTTCCCCTACAACCCCGGGCACTTGATGGTGGCCCCTTACCTTCATACGGCGGAGTTCGAATCCTTGGATAGCGAGATACTTCTTGAAATGCAGCTGCTCGCAGGCCGTTGCTTGAAGGCCTTGGACAAATCCATGTCCCCGCAGGGCTTCAACATGGGCATCAATATCGGCAAGGTAGCCGGAGCGGGCATTGACTGTCATTTGCACTTGCATATAGTGCCTCGTTGGAACGGGGACACGAACTTCATGCCGGTCCTGTCGGACGTCAGGGTGGTCGCGGAGTCTCTGAATGAGACGTACATAAAGCTGAAGCGGGCTTGGTCTTGATGCGGGATGAGTATATAGAGCCCGCCCGGGAAACGAGCGTCGAGGTAAAGATCTCGAAGTCCCGTTTTATCGGTCGCGTAATCATAGCTAAAAGCGCGGAGGATGCAAGGGCTTCGTTGAGGCAGGTCTCCGAGTTGCATAAGCAGGCGACCCATAACTGCTGGGCTTACAGAATCGGCAGTGCAGGCTCCGAGGAGTACTATTCGGATGACGGAGAGCCGACGGGAACGGCTGGAAAGCCGATCCTGGGTGCCATACTGAAGAAAGAGCTGGTCAACACGTTGGTGGTAGTGACGAGGTATTTTGGAGGCATCAAGCTGGGTGTAAGGGGCCTGATCGAGGCTTACGCCTCCACGGCCTCCATGGCCCTCGACGCCGCGGGGACGATAGAGCGAATTCCGGTCAGAAGCTATAGAATAAGGCTGGTGTACGACGAGATGGGGCTGATCTCCAGGTTGACCGGCTCCTTCGGGGTGTCCGAGGACGACCTGGAATTCATCTTCACGGAGGATGTCCTCCTGACATGCAAATTGCCCCTTGCCGATGCGGAGAAATTTGAGCAGGCACTGGATGAAATGCTTCACACATCGCGGATAATGGAGTGGAAGGCTATTTCGGATGACTAACGGCGCGGAGGCATAACGACGACCTAAAGCCGTTCGTTCCCGACTGGTTCGAGATGACGAAAGTCGAGGAGATGAACAGTATTATTGATCAGGCTAGGTGAGTGCCTTTATACTGTTTCAGTTCCGCCGGGATGACGATAATGCCTCCGCCGTCGGGATCTCCGCGGTGTGGCGTCGTAAGGACCGAGATCCCTCCCCTCCCCTCGTCGCTACGCTTCTCGGGATAGCGAACGACTAGGCTCGCTGCGCTGCGCCTGTCGCCTGCTTACGTCGCTTCGCTCCTCGGGATAAGCGATCGACACGAACGGAAAAACCGCCCGTTCGGTTGCCTGCTTACCTCCCTGCGGTCGTCGGGATGACAGTAATACTCTGGGCGTTGGTATGAAAGAACTTCAGGTGCCCGGATGATGATGCTCCTGAAGTCGGGATGACAGTAAAACCCCGGAAGCGCATGGTTCGATATCTCTGTTCAAGGAGGCTCTGCTTTTGAAGGTAAAGGAGTGGCTTCTCGCCTGTTTGTTCGCCGTGCTGACCATTGTTGGGGCGTTTGTGAGGATCCCTTTGCCCGTCGTCCCTTTGACTCTGCAGGTTCTGATCGTGCTTCTTTCCGGTTTTGTCCTCGGACCGCGCTACGGGATGCTCTCGCAGGTAGTCTACTTGATGCTGGGGCTCTGCGGGATGCCTGTCTTCAGCGGCGGAGGCGGAATAGGCTATGTTCTGTCGCCTACCTTCGGCTACCTGCTCTCGTACCCGGTCGCGGCGTATGTCGTGGGTGTGATGAGCCCGGGGGAGAATGCCGCTTTTTCAAGGTTCGCGATCGCCTCTTTTACAGGATTGACGGTGATTTATATACTAGGTGCTACTATTCTCTATTTAAATTTACGTTTTATTGCGGACAAGGGCGCAGATCTTGTCCAAGTGTTGCAGGTGGGGGTTTTGCCTTTTGTCGCGCCAGATCTATTGAAGGCTATCGGGGCTGCTTTCATCGCCAGGAAGACATCGACTGTAATCAGGCTGAATTAGGCGAAGGAGAGGCTGTCCTATGCTGATCAAAAGACGCAGAACCCAAGAATCAAGGAATTCTGTTATCATTGATATCGTAGGTTGGCTTTTTGGTCCGCATGTCCATGCGGATAGCTCCCGGCCATTCGGGATGGATGCCAGGAGCGAATCTATTTCCCGGGAAATAGATCGAATCGCCTTGGAAGGCCACGGCGTGCTTTCTTACGCGACAGAGGGAGTATTCTCATGACTTCATCGTCGAAAGAGGGGAAAATGTGGAGTTTTTAGTCACTCTTTTTATAGCTGCAGTCGTGATCCGGCTGTTTAAAATGTATTATGCTCCCTCTCAGAACAGCTCCCCGTTGATTTTTCAAAGGGGAAGCGCTGCTCTGTCGGATCTGCCGCGCAATGTCTCGAGCGTCTGGATTGAACCCGGTCGTTCTTTTACATGCAGAGGGGTCGAGATTGCAGGCGGCATGCTATATGTCGGCTCCAGGATGAGGGATTATACCGCCGCCAATGATGCCTGCCTTATAGACCCCTCCCTTCCCGTCTCTTTTGACGGGCCGTGCCGCGAGCCGGTGAACGATCCGCTTCCACGCTACGAGACACTGACGCCGAGACAGAGGGGGAGCTACTTGACATGGCTGTCGCAGGGGAGGAGAGGCCCGGCGGATCTGGCTTGGCTCCTCTTGTTTTTCTACGGGATAGAGAGACGCCTTTTCGTTGACGCGAAGAGGGAGAGCGTGTCTCGAGAGGAGCGTAACGCGCTCGTCGCCGAAGTGGCGGACCTTTCGGAGCTCTACGGCGAACACCGCTCGTTTCGCGGCCTTTGCAAGAATTTCCTGGCCACGATCTGGGTGTTAAGCGGGCTTTATGCCGATATTCCCGGCTATGTGGATTTCACCGACCGGTTTTGCGCGAACTCCTTCAAGGCGGTATTCTCCCTCTACGTCTCGAGGGGAAGGCGCATACCGGGAGAGGTGGCGCTCCAGTGGCTGCTTCTTCACCCGGAGCATATCCCGGGCGCGGCGGGTCTCGCCGCCAAGAGAGAGCCGGAGGTATTCGAGCGCCTGTTTCTGGAGGGCTACAAGGAGAGCCTCGGGGACGGCATTTTTATCCATAATAACCGCTCTCCTCTGACAATCGTCTACAAGGGCGCGAATCCATCGTTTGGCAACGGCGTGAAAGTCTCGGTGGCATCCCTACCCGACCCTTTTTTACTCGCCACTCCGTTCAGAAACATCCGCACCGTCGCGGAGGAGTGCGTCGCCGCGATGAAAAACGATCAGTCGCTGGATCTTAGGGGGCCGAGGAAAAGGGGCGACGACCAGGATCTTCTCGACTCTTTGGACGACACTCACAGGGAGTTCATGGCGCGCCTGGCGGAAAAGCCTCTGTGGCCCAGGCGTGAGGTCCTTTCGATCTGCGGCTCTCTCTCCATACTGCCCGATCCATCGATAGAGCTGCTTAACTCGTGGGCCTTCGTGAACGGAGGGTTGCCTCTCGTAGAGGACGGAGACCCGGTCTTCGTCGACCTGGAGCTTCTGAGGGAGGTGCTCGTCGGGGACAAACAGGAGGCCCCCGAATCCGACGCGTCGGGAGGGAAGAAGGAATGAAACCAGCGAAGCATATCCTGGCGGCGGCACTGTGCATGTTGTTGGCGATCTCGACCGCGGCCTTTGGCGAGTCGGTAGCGGGCCCGCCGTCGAGCCGCAAATCCGTCTTCGAGCTGTTTCGCAGAGGATCCTACCCGGTGGTGCTGATAGACCCGGGAGACGGGACGATCATCGAGGCCAACGACCCCGCGATCGAATTCTACGGGTATCCAAGCCTCGTGGGGATGACGGTTTACGAGATCAACGCCGAAATGAGAGATCAGGTCAGCAAGGAGATGGCCAGGGCGGTCGAGCGCAGCACCGGCTTCTTCAACCTAAAGCACCTTCTTGCGGACGGAAGCGTCCGCGACGTGGGCGTGCTGTCCACCCCGTTCAGGATAGAGGAGGGGGAGGTTCTGCTGTCGCTGGTCTTCGACGAGACTGAGAGGTTGGCGGCGCAGGAGGCGGTGAGGCGGAGGGACCTCTCGATAATCCTGGTCGTGCTGATCGCGCTTATTGTGCAGTCTATTCTTATGCTTGTGATGGTCAGAAACAAGAGGCTCCGCGAGAGGGCTGAGAGTACCCTGCAGGAGAGGGAGCGCACCTTCACCGCTCTCTTCTCGGGCATGTCCGAGATGGTCGCAGTTCACAGGTTCGTCTTTGACGATGAGGGCAGGCGGATCGACTACAGGATTGTGGAGTGCAACGCCGCGTTCGAGCGAGTTATCGGCTTGCCGGCGGCCTCCGTGATAGGCAGGCGTGCTACAGAGATATATGGTGGAGAGTCCCCGTACCTCGCGGAGTACTCCGAGGTGGCGGAGACCGGCGTCCCCAGGGTGCTGGAGGTCTTCTACCCTCCTTTGGAGAAACATTTTCTGATATCCGTCGTCTCCTCCGCCAAGGACAGGTTCTCCACCCTGACCACCGACGTCACCGAGATGAAACGCGCGGAGGACAGGCTCAAGGCCAAGAAGAAGGAGCTGGAGCAGATAGTCTACGCCGCATCGCACGACCTCAGGTCGCCGCTGGTAAACGTGGAGGGTTACAGCCGCGAGCTTGAGTACTCAATAGAATCCCTCGAAGAGGCGTTGAGCCTGGACTTGCCCTGCGAGGAGCGCGAGGCCGCGGCCAGGGTCCTCTTGCCCGACATGAAGGACTCCCTCCGACGCATAAGGTCCGGGGCCCGCCAGATGGACTCGTTGCTCGCCGGGCTGCTGAAACTCTCGCGTCTCAGGAGGGCGGCGCTGAACCTCGACCAGCTGGACATGAACTCCATAGTGTCCGACCTCGTCACCTCCATGCGCTTCCAGATAGAGAAGGCCGGCGCCTCCGTCACGGTGGGGAACCTTCCCCGCTGTTACGGCGATGCTGTGCAGGTCACGCAGGTATTCTCCAACCTCCTCAACAACGCTCTGAACTACCTGGCCCCGGCCAGGCCCGGGGAGATAAGAATAGAGGGAGTTCTCATGAACGATTGGTCGGTCTACTCGGTGGCCGACAACGGGACGGGGATAGCGCCTGAGCACCAGGAGAAGGTCTTCGAGCTATTTCACCGTCTTAACCCCTCCGACGGGAGCGGAGAGGGGCTGGGACTGACGATTGTAAGGCAGATTCTTTGGATGATGGGAGGGGATGTCGCTCTCGAGTCGAAGCTCGGCGAGGGAAGCGTGTTCAAGGTCTCGATGCCGACGGCCCCGCAGGAGAGGGGGACGAAAGAATGAAAGGAGAGGGACATATGAGGGAGGAAGTCGTAATACTGATCGCCGAGGACGACGAGGGGCACGCGCAGCTTATAAAGCGCAACCTTGAGCGGGCGGGGCTTTCGAACAAGATCCTGTTCTTCGCAGACGGGCAGCAGGTAGTCGACTTTCTGTTCAGGACCGGCGACGGGGATCATCGTTCCCCGCATACGCCCTACGTTCTGCTGCTCGACATAAGGATGCCGAAGCTGGACGGGACGGAGGTCCTGGCCCGGGTGAAGAGCGACCCGGAGCTGAGGAGGATGCCGGTGATAATGGTCACCACGACGGACGACCCGCGAGAGGTGGAGCGGTGCCACGAGCTCGGATGCAGCTGCTACATCACCAAGCCGGTCGAGTATGACGCCTTCGTGAACGCCGTCCGTCAGCTGGGGCTCTTCCTGGCCGTGGTGCAGGTGCCGGAAGTGAACGGGAGCCAGTGAACCGTGAGGGAGGAAGCGGGCATGAAGGGCAACGTCGCAGGGACCAGGGAGACTAGGGTTATACTGGTCGTCGAGGATGATGACGATCTGCGAACGCTGATAACCAGGCGGCTTCGACGCGAGGGCTTCGATGCCGAAGGGGCGGCGCTCGGACGGGAGGCGCTGGACATCGCCCTCTCCCGGCCGGGATGCCTGCTGCTGATCGACCACAACCTGCCGGACATGTCGGGGATCGACCTGGTCTCGCTGCTGAAGGAGAGGGGGGCGCGCAACCCCTTCATCTTCATGACCGGTCGGGGCGACGAGCAGCTCGCGGTCAGAGCTATGAAGCTGGGGGCGCTGGACTACCTTGTTAAGGGCCCCGGCCTGCTCGACAGGCTGCCTCTCACCCTTGAGCACCAGATCGGGGAGCTGGAGACGCGCAGGCGAGTGATGGAGGACCGGGCAATCCTGCTGGATAACATCCGGACTCAGATCTGGTACCTGACCGACGAGCGCACCTACGGCGCAGTGAACGCCGCTCACGCCGCGTTCATCGGGTTGAAGCCAGAGGAGATGGCCTCGAAGGACCTGTTCGAGCTCTTCTCCAAGGATGAGGCCGAGGTCTGCATGAGGTCCAACGTGGAGGTCTTCTCCACCGGGAAGCCTGTCCTGTCGGAGGAGCATGCCCGCTCGGCTTCGGGGGAATTGCGCGTGATGTCGATCTACAAATCCCCCAAGCTGCGAGACGACGGGAGCGTGGAGTACGTCGTTTGCTCTGCCGAGGACATCACTGAGCAGAAGATGGCGGAGGAGGCCCTCATAGAGGAGAAGGAGAGGGCTGAGTGGCTGGGGCGCAAGGCCGAGGAGGCGAGCAGGGCGAAGAGCTCCTTTTTGGCCAACACCAGCCACGAGCTGCGCACGCCTCTGAACGGGGCGATAGGCTTCTTGGACCTGCTGTCCGACACGGTGCTGGACCCGACGCAGAAACAGTATCTCGGCTATATCCGCTCGTCCATGTACTCGCTTCTCGATGTGATCAACGAGGTGCTGGACATATCCAAGGTGGAGTCGGACGAGTTCGACCTCGTCCTCGGCCCGACGGATATCCCCCTGCTAGCCGAACAGGCGCTCGACGTGGTGCGCGGCAACTCCCTGCGAAAGAAGCTGACCATATCTCAGAACATCTTCGAGGAGGGACCGAGATGTGCGATGGTGGATCCGGTCAGGCTGAAGCAGGTGCTGGTCAACCTGCTTGGGAACGCGGTAAAGTTCACCGACGAGGGGCTGGTGGAGCTGACAGTCGAGGCGGCGCCGAGCGAGGACGGCAGGTGCGACTATATGTTCTCCGTCCGCGACACGGGGATCGGCATAGACTCAAACTGCGTGGAAGGGCTCTTCGAGCCGTTCTACCAGGCGGATTCCTCCACGACCAGGAGGCACGGAGGGGTTGGGCTCGGTATTCCCATCGCCCAGTCCATCCTGAAGAAGATGGGGAGCCGGCTGGAGCTTGAGAGCGTTCCAGGAGAAGGGAGCCGCTTCTTCTTCACTTTGGGCGATATCGAGACGATCCCGCCGGACGAGGCACGGGAGGACTCCACGGCACGGCCCGCCATCCCTCCGCCCCTCAAGACGACCAGGCCGGCGGTGATCTTGATTGCGGAGGATCAGAAGGTCAATCGCAGGATGTTGAGGATCATGGTCTCGAAGCTGGTCCCCGGGGCCGTGGTTCTTGAGGCGCCGGACGGCGAGAAAACGGTGGAGCTGTTCGGCGACGAGAGGCCCGACATCGTTTTGATGGACCTCCACATGCCGACCATGAGCGGCTACGTGGCGACCGAACGTATTCGCTCGATCGAAAGAGAGCAGGGGGTCGCGTCTTCCGAAAAGGCGTCGATAATCGCCGTTACCGCCGACGTGCAGACGGAGTCGAAAAATGCCTGCGACAAGTTCGGAATGGACGGCTTTATATCCAAACCCCTCGACGTCTGGGAACTGCACGAATGCCTGAAGGACGCCCTGAAGGGCCTGTTGAGGCCTTAGGGGGGGTTAGCTTCGGGAATTCCACAGGTTGATCACCGCGTAGGACCGCCAAGGACGCCACGCCTCGCCCAGGGACAGGATCTCCTTGTTGGACATGCCCTCCAGCGCCTTTCTGACGCCCAGGTCCGTGTGAGGAAAGGCGTCGGACAGGCCGAACACCCTCATGCCGAGGCAGTTGGCCGTCCAGGGGCCCACCCCCGGCAGTTCAAGCAGCTTCTTCTCTTCCTCAGCAAAGTCCGCGTCCCTGGAGAGGCGGATCATCCCGTTCGTAACGCTTTCAGCAATAGAGCGGATGGATTTCGACCTCGCGCCCGTCACGCCCAGCCCCCCCAGCCGGTCGCCGATGGAGTCGGACATCTCAAGGAATGTATCCGGGCCGGGAAATGTGCGCTCCAGCCCGTGGGCCGGTGCTCGGACATAACCGCCGAAAGAGTCGACGATTCTCGCGGCCAGCGTCCTTGCAGCCTTCACCGTTATCTGCTGCCCAAGGATCGTCCGAACAGCCGTCTCGAACGGATCGAAGCAGCCGGGCGCGCGTGCGCCAGGGTCGCACAGCCCCTCCCTCAGGTCGTTCATCACCGACAGTTTTTTATAAACCAGTTCAGGGTCGCAGTCCGTGTCGAACAGTCCACGAAGGCGCGATATCACCCTCGGTAAAACAGGCAGAAGAGACGAGGAGACGGTCACTTCAAGACGGTCGTTATCCGGGTCGTCTCGCACCGAGATCCATCCGGAGTGCTCCGTTGCCGCTGTCCTGAAATGCGCAGTCCTCATGTACTCTCCGTCGATCGCGGCCTCGGCGCCTGGAATGGCCCTGTCCGCGAGGAATTTGTACATCCATTCCCATCTGTAGGGAGGTCTGTAGCGGAGATAGAGTGTGCCTCTGTCTCCGCCCGAGAGGGATTTGGCTGCATCCCGATATAAGTCCCTTTGCCGTTGAACGTAAAGCCCTGCAGGGAGGCCGAAGGCCCTCTCGAAAGCCAGATCCAGAGCCTCCTCGGATATTCGCAGACGTGGCAGGACGTCAAGGGTGCAGGTCTCTGCGAAGCAGCTCTCCTCGAAAAAAACCGCTGCTCGCCTTACTGTGTCGTGAACCGGGTCCGAGGGAAGGCCGGGTGACAGTTCAAGGACTCTCAATACTTAACACCTCCGTGGGTGAAGCGCCCTCCAGCGATTGTGCACAGCACTCCGGCGTCGCGCAGTTCCTTCCCCGACAGGTTGCTAATATCCCTGTCGAGCACGGCGATATCGGCCAGGCATCCGGCCTCTATACGGCCGCCCTCCTCCAAGCCGATGGCCCTGTACGGGTTCTCCGCGAGCATGGGCAGGGCCTCTTCGAGAGTTAGCCTCTCTTCCGGCGCGAACGTCTTTTCTATTTTGCTCGGTCTCTCCATAAGAGCCCACAGGGAGTGAAGAGGGTTGGGCGACTCGACCGGTGTATCGCTCGATGCGGATATCGGTCCGCACTCCTTCATAATCGAGCGCCACCTGTAAGCCCATTTCAGCCTCTCCGGTCCAAGTCGCAGCGGCGCCATGACGCTGTCGCTGGGTACGAAGGACGGCTGAATATCGCAGAATACGCCCAGCTCCGCAAGGCGCGACCTTTGGTCCGGGCGGCAGACGATAAGATGGTTCACCCTGTCTTTCAGTTTCGCAGGGCCGTACTCGGAGTCAACCGTAGAGATGCAGTCCAGCGCCTGGTCGAGCGCCCTGTCGCCTATCGCATGAAGCTGGGTCTGTACACCTCTTTGGCGCGCTGTCCGCAGCATGTCCAGAACTTGCTCATCGGTCCAGTTCAGCCGGCCTTCGTTGCAAGGCGAGTCGGAATACGGTATCGAGAGAGCGGCAGTGCGCCCTCCCAGGCTGCCGTCCAGAAAAATCTTCAGCCCTTGGTATCGCACCCATTCATTCCCGAACCCCGATGGCATCGGAGGATAGGAAGGGGAGTCGTGGTAGGTGAACACGCGCAGGGGCAGTTCTCCCGCGTTGCGCAGTTCCTCGTAAAGGGACAGGTCCTCCTCCATCCCGTAGTCGTCCGCGCCACACGGGTGCACTCCGGTCGCGCCGAGGGATGCCAGCTCTGAGCAGGCTGATTTCAGCGCTTTTCGAAGAACATCTCTCGAGAATATGTTCATCTCCATTGCTCGCAACGCGTTAATGGCGTCCCTCTCCTCAAGCACGCCGTCGGCACTCGCGATGGCGGTCAGTTCAAGTGCCCTGCTGTTGGCGACGTTGATGTGGGTGCAGACACGCTGCAGCAGCACGGGGTTCGGTATGGCGAGGGAGTCGAGGTCGGCCCTTTTAAGCGAGCGGCAGCCGGTCCACCGCGTCTCGTTGTAGTTCCAGCCGCGTATCCAGCGATCCGCCGGGGTTCTGCGCGCCTCCTCCCGCACCATCTCAAGCAGTTCGTCGCGGGAGCGAGCGTTGCCCAGGTTCAGCAGGCTTCTTTGTTTGGCCCAGGTGGTGAGGTGGAGGTGCGAGTCGACAAAGCCAGGCAGCACCGACTCGCCAGACAGTCGCACCTCTTGAATGCCTGCGGAAGCTTCTGGCTGGAACTGGCTGTCATGGGCGACCGCGACAATTCTGCCGTCCTCTATGAGCACCGAATGGCCGCTCGCGAAGGAGCGCCCGGTCCAGACCGTCCCCCCGGTTATGATCAGTCTCTTCATATGCAATCCCCCGAGACAAAGATTTGAGCTCCGCGCTTATTATAGCCGAATTACGAGAGGCAGAGGGTACGGAGGGCAGTTCATCATGATAAAATCGGGCGAGCGGACAAGAGTTGCGATACGGCCTGTCTGCTCTAAAAAAAGGGGAGATGGAAATGAAAGCACCGCTGAAGATCGAATGCATCGCCGGATATGCGACCATTACAAAAAACCCCGCCGCCAGCGCGGCTCTGTTCCGGGATGTCCTGGGGCTGCCTCTCGAGGGGGACGAGGACTACGCTCACATGCAGAATTTCCCGGTTGCGGGGCACTTCGGAGTATGGTCACTGGCCATGGCGGCCCGCTCCTGCTTCGGGAAGGACGAGTGGCCGGAGGGCATCCCGGTGCCCACGTCAACTGTTGAGTTCGAGCTTCCGGATGTGGATGCCCTGCGCGAGGCTGTTCGGGAAATGCAGGACAAGGGATACGAGTTCCTCCATGATGCTCGCACGGAGCCCTGGGGACAGACCGTTGCCAGGTTCATGAGCCCCGAGGGTGTGCTGGTGGGCCTCAGCTATGCGCCCTGGCTGCACGAGGGAGAGTAGGATGTCTCCATCCTTCGGAGATGAGTGCGGTTCTCGCGGATCGCGTGCCTTTGCCATGACCAGGGTTAAAAAAGAGCTTGAAGAGCTGCCGCTTCTGCTTGACAGTGCCTCCGGCCTTGCCAGGGAGTGGCTCGATGCCTTGCCGTCCAGACGTGCCGGGGCCTTGGCTTCTGCTGATGAGCTCAGGGAATCACTTGAGGGGAATCTTAGCGAAAACGGGGAGGCGGCAACCAAAGTGGTGCAGAACTTTTCGCGATCGGTCGAGCCGGGGCTTGTCGCGTCCCCCGGACCTCGCTACTTCGGATTCGTCACGGGCGGCTCCCTTCCCGCCGCCCTCGTCGCCGACTGGCTGGCATCGGCGTGGGATCAGAACGGCTTCCTTTACGCTTCCTCCCCCGCCATCGCCGTGGCAGAGGAGATAGTCGCCTCATGGGTGCTGGACCTGCTGGGGCTGCCGCCGGAGTCGTCCGTCGGGTTTGTTTCCGGCTGCCAGATGGCGAACTTCACAGCGCTTGCGGCTGCGAGGCACGAGGTATTGAGGGGAACCGGTTGGGACGTGGAGTCCGACGGTCTGTCCGGCGCACCAAGGATCACGGTCGTCGCGGGAGAGGAGGCTCACGGCACCATCTTCACGGCACTGAGGATGCTCGGCCTGGGCGAGAAAAACGTCATACTCGTGCCGACGGACGGGCAGGGACGGATGATCCCCGATGCCCTGCGGGAGGCCCTGAAGAACGTCTCCGGCCCGCTCATAGTCTGTCTTCAGTCCGGAAACCTCAACACGGGCGCTTTCGACCCGTGCGGGGAACTTATCCCACTGGCGAGGGAAAAGGGCGCGTGGGTGCACGTTGACGGCGCTTTCGGCCTGTGGGGACTGCTGCTGCCCGAGCTTGAACAGCACACCGCAGGGATCGCCCTTGCGGACTCCTGGGCGACCGACGCGCACAAGTGGCTGAACGTGCCCTACGACTCCGGGCTGGTGATGGTCAGGAACGCCGAGGCTCACGGGGGCGCCATGATGGTGAAGGCCCCCCTGCTCGCGCCGGGCGAGGATCTGCGCGACCCTTCGGCCTGGGTGCCGGAGTCCTCCAGGAGGGGCAGGGTCTTTCCCCTGTACTGCGCCCTCAGGTCGCTAGGCAGGAGCGGACTGAGCGAGATGGTGGCGCGAAACTGCGCTCAGGCTCGTCTGTTCGCGTCGCTGCTGGGCGACGATCCATTGATCGAGATACTGAACGACGTCGTCCTGAACCAGGTGCTGGTCGCCTTCAGGCCGCCGGAGGGCGTCGACGCGGACGAGTTCACCAGGCGCGTCATAGCCGCAGTGCAGCGCGAAGGGACCTGCTGGGCGGGAGGCAACGTCCGGAAGGGGCGCGCCGTCATGCGAATCTCCGTCTCGAACTGGTCGACTGAGGAGGAGGACATACGCCTCTCCGCGGCCGCGATCAGGCGCGTTCTCAGCGGGGAGCTGGAGAGCGTTCGTCGTGGATCGTGAGGAATATACTGGAACCCCCGACATCCTCCACGCTGAAGCGTCGGCCGCATTCCTCCCCCAGCCTCTCAAGGGCGGCGTGATCAAAGGTCGTGGCCGTGAAGCCGTCCTTGCAGACGATCACGCCGTCGCCTGTTTTCTCCATGTCGATCTCGCCCAGGAGCCCCTTGTCCGCCTGCTCCTGGAACCAGGCCAAACGGTGGTCCCAGAAGTCGGGGCTGTAGCTGCTGAAGCAGGCCCTTCCACCCGGTGAAAGCAGGCGCAGCGACTGGGCGATGAGGTTGGAGGGGTCGCCCTTCATCGCGGACAGCCCGTTCTGCAGGCACAGAACCACGTCGAACGTCCGGTCGAATTCGAGCGAGTGGGCGTCCATGGTCTGGATGACGCAGTTCGGACAGTCCTTCAGATACTCTTTCCCGAGCTCGACCGAGCGCTCCGACAGGTCGACGCCCGTTATGCTCTTCAGGGAAGGGGCGAGCTCCTTCATTATCCTGCCGTAGCCGGCCCCGAGCTCCAGTGCGTCCTCGTCCCCGCCCAGGCCGGATCGGACGAACTCGATCTCGTCCTTAAGATAGTCGCGCACCTGGGGTATCGCCGTGTCGTACGCCTGGAACAGCAGATTGGCGTTGAGCTTCTCCGAGTAGTAGTCCTTGCCCAAATCAAACCCTCCCTTCTTCCGTTGCGAAAGCGGTCGTTAACTCCGGCGAGATCGGGACTCGCTCGCGCTTCAGGGCCTCAAGTATCATGTCTGCCCCCGGCAGGTTCGAGCAGAGGAACTTGACCGGCGCCTCCCCCCTCCTCCGAAAGGCATGTACGTACAGTGGGCATCAAAATACTTGATGTGTGGCGAATTGTCAAACGATATTTTCCACCGCCCCGCCGCTTGCCCCGAGCCGTAAGATGGAGTATCCTCGTCGCAGGTGGAAGGGGCGGCCCGACCGGGCATCCGCCCGAAAACAGATCAGGAGGTCATCGGAGGATGCTTAAGCATACCAGGGTTTCCGATCCGGAACTTTACGGCATCGTTGCCGAGGAACTGGACCGGCAGGAGAGGAACATAGAGATGATAGCGTCGGAGAGCACCGAGTGCGAGGAGCTGCTGGAGCTGTCCGGATGTGTGTTCGCGAACAAGACCACGGAGGGCTATCCGGGGGCGCGCTTCCAGGCGGGTTCCCAGGTCGCGGACAAGATGGAGAGGCTCGGAATAGAGCGAGCGAAGGCCCTGTACGGAGCGGACCACGCGAACCTTCAGCCCTACTCGGGCTCGACGGCCAACTACGGCGTCTACGCCGCCGTTTTGAAGCCAGGCGACAGCGTCCTGGGGATGAGGCTGGACCATGGTGGACACCTGACGCACGGGTCGCCCGCGAACTTCATGAGCAAGTTCTATAATTTTACCTCGTACGGGTTGAACGAGCGGACCGAGCAGATCGACTACGACGAGCTGGAGACCCTGGCCAGGGAGCACAAGCCAAGGCTTATCATCGCGGGCGGCAGCGCTTACCCGCGCCTTATAGACTACGAGAGGATCGCCGGAATTGCGCACTCGGTCGGCGGGATGCTTATGGTGGACATGGCCCACATAGCCGGACTAGTCGCGGCAAAGGTAATACCAAGCCCTGTGCCTTACGCTGACTTCGTCACCTCGTCGACCACGAAGACCCTGTGCGGCCCGCGCGGCGGCATGATCCTCTGCAAGGCGGAGCACGCCAAGGTCCTCGACAGAGGGGTATTCCCCGGGGCCATCAGCTCCATCCACCTGAACATCATGGCCGCGAAGACGTGGCTCTTCAAGCACGCCGCCACTTCCGAGTTTCGCGATGTGATGCTTCGGGTCGTCGCCAACGCCAGGACCCTGGCCGACGAGATGGCCGGCTACGGATTTCGTGTGATCAGCGGCGGCACGGACAATCACATAGTGCTGCTGGATCTGCGACCCAAGGGCATAACCGGCAAGCTCTTCCAGGACGCGCTGGAGTACGTCGGCATCACAATCAACAAGAACATGATCCCGTCCGACCCGGAGAAGCCCTCGGTCACCAGCGGCGTCCGCATCGGGACCACCTCCGTGTCGCAGCGCAGTCTTGGCGCTGAGGAGATAAAAAAGATCGCGGCCATTATGAACAGGGTCGCGAGCGCGCCGGAGGACGGAACAGTGCTCGACTCGAGCAGAAAAGAGGCCCTGGAGCTGATCGCCAACTTCCCACTCTATCCGAGGGGGCCTCTCGGCGAGGGAGAGTAGCGTGATGATGAAAAAAAACGAGCTCGGGTTCGTCGAGGACCCAAGGTACAAAGATTGTGAGAGAGAGGCATGGTACGGCGCGGCCCTCGGCCTGGTCAACCTTGCGATATGGGCCGTCGGCGGCTACTGGCTGGGGAGCGGCCCGACGGAGGAATACTCCTACATCATGGGTTTCCCCGCGTGGTTCTTCGTCTCCTGCGTGGCCAACTCCGCGCTGGCGATCGGGGGTGCGATCTACATAGTCAAGAGAAAGATGCGCGACATGCCGCTGGGCCCCATGACGGAGGATGAAGCGGCCGAGTACGAGAAGGCGGGGGCCGGGTCATGAACGGGCTTAACTGGTCCACCCTGCTGCCGATAGCTGCCTACTTCGCGGCCATGTACGCGATCGGTTTTTACGCGATGAGGATGACGCACAGGGCCAGCCTCGACAAGGGCGGCTGCGGCGCCGCCTACATGGAGGAGTACATGACGGGCGGGCGCGCGTCGGGAGGCTTCGTGCTGGCGATGACGCTGGTGGCCACCTACCTCAGCGCGGGCAGCTTCATAGGCGGCCCCGGAACGGCCTACACGCACGGCCTGGCATGGGTATTCCTCGCGATGGCCCAGATACCGACGGGGTACTACACCCTGATGGTCCTAGGGAAAAAATTCGCCATCGTCTCGCGCAAGACCGGGGCCAACTCGATCAGCGACTTCCTTCGCGCTCGCTACCAGAGCAGCGCGGTGCTGATAATCGCCTCCCTGTCGATAATCTGCTTCCTGGTGGCGGCGATGTCCGCGCAGCTCATCGGTGCGGCCCGCCTTCTGCAGGGATCCACCGGTCTGGACTACAGAAGCGCGCTGATCTTCTTCGCGGTGACGGTGGTCGTCCACACCGCGGTGGGAGGCTTCAGGGGAGTGGTCTTCAACGATACCCTGCAAGGGGTGGTCATGACGATGTCGACCCTCGCGTTGTTCGCCGCCGTATTGGTAAAGGGCGGGGGAGTGGCGAGCATGGTCGGGCGGATGGAGGCGCTGAATCCCGGCATGATCTCCCCTTACGGAGTGCAGGAGGGGTTCATGAGCGTGCCGTGGGTATCCAGCTTCTGGGTGCTTGTCGGCTTCGCTGTCGTTGGTATCCCGGCCGTGGCCCAGAGGGCGATGAGCTACAGGGACTCCGAAAGTCTTCACTCGGGAATCATCTACGGGGCGGTTGTCTCAATCGTGCTGCTCCTGGGGATGCACCTTGCGGGGGCGTTCGGCTCGGTGCTCGTCTCGGATATCTCCTCAGGGGACCTCGTGATACCAACCCTGATAACCACTCTGTTCCATCCAGTGGTCGCCGGGCTGGTGTTGGCGGGCCCGCTGGCGGCGGTGATGTCGACGGTCGACTCGCAACTCCTGGTCGTGACCGCGGCAGTGGTGAACGACCTGCTGGTCAACTACGTCAACCCCGGCCTCAAGGACAGACTGCGCGCACTCCGCTTCATAACAGTGGCGACCTGCCTGGTGGTCGGCGCGATAACCGTGGTTCTCGCCTTCGATCCGCCGGAGCTGATGGTGTGGCTTAACCTGTTCGCGACCGCGGGACTGCTCTCCACCTTCCTCTGGCCGACCCTTCTCGGGCTTTATTGGAAAGGGGCCAACGCCCCCGGCGCTCTGGCGGGAATGGCGGCGGGGATAGCGACATACCTGTACTTCAACTACTTCATACCGAGGCCGATCGGTCTGCACCCGATAGTGCCGTCGCTTGTGCTGTCTCTGGCGGCGTTCGTCGTCGTGGCCAGGATGACGAAAAAACCCTCCGTCGAGGTAATAAAACTCTTCTGGGGGCTTTGAGGGCGATGGAAGAGGGGCGGGTGCCGAGAGGCCCCGCTTTTTTCAATCTCCCGCACGGTGCTGCAGCGGGGCGTACTTCGCGCTCGTCAGTTTTTGCAGGTCTCCGGGCGAAAGTTCGATGTCCAGTCCCCTGCGCCCGGCGCTGACGAAGATCGTCTCCAGGGATTCGGCTGTCGAGTCTATGAAGGTTCGAAGCCGCTTCTTCTGCCCCAGCGGGCTGACCCCTCCGACCACGTAGCCAGTGGCGCGCTCGACGTCTGCCCTGGGCGCCATTGCAGCCTTTTTCGCCCCTGCGGCCTTCGCCATCTGTTTCATGCCGAGAGTGGAGTCGACCGGGATTATCCCCACGGCCAGCTCCCCGCCGTCCAGGGCCACGACCAGCGTCTTGAATACCCGAGCGGACGGAACCCCGAGCTTCTCCGCCGCCTCCATCCCGAAGGACTCGCTCGCAGGGTCGTGCTCGTACTCGTGCAGGGTGTAATCGATTTTCGCCCTCTTGGCCGCGACTATTCCGGGTGTCATGAGCCCCCTCCTTCACGGCCCAGAAAGGCCGCTATCACCGATGCGTGGTTTATCGACCTGTCCCTGGCGGCGTAGATCAGGGTGACGTCGGTCTTTCGCAGATGTTCGCGGATGACCTCCACCGTGCTGTTGGCCTCCAGCTCCTTCGTGTAGAGGGAGCGGAACTCGTCCCAATTCGCCGGGTCGTGGTTGAAGAACTTGCGCAGGTCGGGGCTAGGGGCGACGTCCTTCAGCCAAAGATCGACCTTCGCCGCCTCCTTGGTGACGCCCCTGGGCCACAGGCGGTCCACCAGGATGCGAAAACCGTCCTCCGGCCCCGGCACGTCGTACACCCGCTTCAACAGCAGCTTCATTCTGTCACCTCCTGTGCCGAATGGCTGTCGGACAATTATAACACCGGTCGCCCTGCGGCAGCGACTTGCAGAAAACCCTTTCTTCATCCGTGGGGTTGTGATAGAGCCCCAAATGCCCTATTATGTTGAAGTAGATTTGTGACTCTTTCGGTCGAGGGGGGAGCGTTCATGGATGTTCAGAACAACGAGTGGCAGGTAGTGGTCTTCTTCTTGGGAGGCCAGGAGTTCGCCATAAGCGTGGACAAGACCAGGGAAATTCTCAGGTGGCCGGGGAGCCGACCGATACCGGACTCGCATCCGGCCATGATAGGCATAACATCCGTTCGAGGGGAGGTAATGCCCCTGGTCGATCTGAGGACGTATTTCGGGATAGCCCCCAAGATGTCGCTCGAGTCCAGCAAGGTCATAATCGCCGAGTTCAACGAGAGCAAACTTGGCTTCGCGGTCGACGCGGTTGAGCGTATCTACGGGATAGACCCCTCCGAGCTCGATTCCACTCTGACCAACGCTGTGCTGGGCAATTCCATCCTATATGTCATAAAGCGCAAGGACGCCAACGTGCTTATCCCCGATTACGAGGCCATCATCCAGGCGGCCGCGCCTGCGTTCGACACGACTCTCTCGGTGGACTTGGACAGGGTGGCGGAGCTTGCGGCCCCGCTGGGCGACCTGTCCCGCTTCCGCATCCTGGTGGCGGAGGACTCCCCTCTTATTCGCACCCAGATATGCGACGTGCTTAACCGGGGCGGCTTCACTGGAATCACCCAGGTGGCGGACGGAAAGGAGGCGTGGGACAGGCTGGCGGTCAAAAACGAGCGATACGACCTGCTGATCACCGACGTAGAGATGCCTCGTCTTGACGGCGTTACCCTGGTGAAGCAGATCAAGGCGCACCCGGAGCTCAGGCGTCTGCCCGTAATCATCTACTCCTCGATAATGGCCCAGGACGTGAGGGTGAAGATCTCCGGCGCGGGCGCGGATGCCCATGTGACGAAGCCGGAGCTGCCAAGGATGGTGGAGAAGGCGTGCCGCCTTCTTGCGAACAGCAAGAAAAAGCAGGCGGCGGCCAGATAGAGGCGTCTCTGTTCCGAAAAACCGAAAGGAGTGGGTTCGATGCGAAAGATCTTCATGCGTCTCCTGGTAGCCACAATGATTGTCTTTTATGTTACCGGCGCCTGTATTGCCTCCGACGCGATCGTGCTTCGCTTTGCGGGGCAGTTCCCCGAGGATCACACGTCGTCCAAGCTGATGTACCAGATCGCGGACGAGGTGAAGGAGAAGACTGAAGGGCGCATTGAGATCGAGGTGTTTCCCGACAATGAGCTGGGCGACTATACTCTCGTCTACGAGGAGCTGATCCGCGGTTCCCTTGACATGGCCGCGATTACAGCCCCCAGCCAGTTCGACCCGCGCATGGAGCTCTGCAACATAAACTGTTTCGTCAAGGACTTCGACGAGGCCCGGGCGATTTTCGCCCCCGGAGGTTGGGTCTTCCGCAAGATGGACGAGTTTCACTCCGCTCTCGGTGTCAAGCTTCTCGGCTTCCAGTTCGAGGGGTTTATCGGGATAGGGAGCGTCAAGCCCGTCGACGAACCCCTGGACCCCGAGGTCAAGAAGGGCATCCTGCTGAGGATACCGAATATGGAGGTCTTCAAGCTGGGGGCGGAGGCGATGGGATACAAGACCATTACCATCCCCTGGGACGAGGTCCGCGCGTCGCTCAAGAACGGCTACGCCGAGGGAGTTTACGGCATGACATCAGCGGCAGCCTGCTCCATACTCGGAGATGTCATTAAATACTGGTACGACCTGCGCTGCTCCGTGGAGAACCTGAACTACATGATAAGCCTGAAGACCTGGGAGAAGCTCTCCGAGGAGGACCGCAAAATAATCAGGGACGTGTGCGGCAAGGTGACGGCTACCAGCGTCTACCTGGCGGAGGAGGATCAGGAGAAATGCCTGCAGGACATGGCCGATGCGGGCGTGGAGGTGCACAGGTACACGCAGGAGGAACTGGCGCCGACTTTCTCGAAGATCGCCTCGACGTGGGACGACCTGTCCGAGAGGTTCTCCGAGGAGTTCGTAGAGGAATTCAAGAAGGAGTTTTCGGACAAGTAGTGGTGTAGTTCGCTCGTGTTGATGAATGCTCCCGGCCAGGCGTTCCGGCCGGGAGTTTTTGTTTGTCATCCCGAGCACGCACCTCTTGTCATCCCGAGCACGCACCTCTTGTCATCCCGAGCACGCACCTCTTGTCATCCCGAGCACGCGCCTTTGTCATCCCGAGCGCAGCGAGGGATCTCAACGGGTACAGCTTGGAATTTAGATCCCTCGTCTTACCGCCGTTAGGCTCGAGGTTTCGCAGCGTTAGCCTATCGTCACCGATTCGATATCCCTCGGGAACTTGTTCAGAGCCTCTCCTGTGCCGTCCGGACGCACGGCCACCAAATTCTCTATCCTCACGCCGAACTTGCCCGGCAGGTAGATCCCCGGCTCAACGCTGAAGACGTTCCCGGGCTCCAGCGGCTTGTCGTTGCCCTCGATAATGTAAGGATGCTCGTGCACCGCCACTCCTATCCCGTGCCCCACGCGATTGAAGAAGAACTCCCCGTATCCCGCGTCGACTATCACCTTGCGCGCGGCCCTGTCCACATCCTGTCCCGTGACGCCGGGTTGCACCGCCGCCTCGCCGACCGCCTGCGCCTCTCTGACTATCTCGTAGACCTTCCTATGCTCGTCCGTCGGAGTCCCGGTGAAGAAGGTTCGGGTCGTGTCGGAGCAGTAACTCTTGTGCCGTCCGCCGAGGTCCAGGATTATGACGTCGTTCTCCTCTATGACCCTCCTGCCGCCGCTGTAGTGCGGCATCGACCCGTTCGGTCCGCTTGCGACTATCGGGCTGAAAGACGGGGAGTCCGCGCCCGCCTCCTCGAAGAACTCCGGTATCTGCTTGGCGATCTGTCTCTCGGTCATCCCGGGCTTGATGTAGCCGTGCAGCATCCGCACAACCTCGTCGACCAGGCGCGAGGCCTCCCTCATGTAGCCGAGCTCCTCGTCGTCCTTGCGCGACCGCAGCGGCATCAGCACGTCGCCGCCGTTCTCCATGCTCATCTTCATCACGTCACGGATCACGAGCATGTCCACGGCGCGCACGCCGTCGTTGAAGGCGATCCTGCCCCCGACCACTCCGAGGTGCTCGCATCCTCTTTTGAAGGCCCCCGCGAATCCCTCGTGGTCGTTCCACTCCGCGTAGTATGGCACGTCGCCGAAAGCGTGTAGGATCTCCTCCTTGTAGAGCAGAGGAGTCATGGCGAAGCACCGACCGTCGCTTCCGACCACCAGCCCTCTCACCCTCTCGTCCGGGTGGGTGTCCAGCCCCGTCATGTACTCGAGGTCGGTGGAAGGACCCAGGAAAATAGCATCCAGCCCCAGGGCCTTGAGCTCGTCCGCGAGCCTCGAGAGTCGTTTTTGATGTATCATTTAAATCCCCCCTGAAAGTAGATCGTATTCGCATATTCTACAGCCCCGCTTGCCGCTTGTCCAAGTGAAAAATCGCGCGGGAGGGCCCGTGTGTTTCGGAGCGAAAGGGCGCTATCGCCTGTTGTATCGCGTCGCGCGTGCGCTTTGAGGTGTGAAGCCAGGCTTGACAAAGACACCCTGAACCGGTATTTTTTATATAGAGTCACGATTTCAAATATAATCAAAGCGGAGGACAGCGAATGAAAAGGATGTTCGGAGTACTGTTGGGCCTCGTGGCTATTGCGGTGGTCGCCTATTACATGTTAGCGCCTGTGGAGGTTTCGTTCGCTCCTCCCGCGGGGGACCGGAAGGTCGCGATAATCACGAACACCGTGTCGCAGAACGAGGAGGAGTACCGGTCGGCGCAGCAGATGGTCGACAAGTACGGCGACAGGATCGTCCACGTCATGTGGCCGGACAACTTCATGGCCGAGCAGGAGCAGATGGTCGGCATCCTCTCCAAGCTGGCCCATGACAGCAGCATCAAGGCGGTCATCATCAACCAGGCTGTCCCCGGCACCAACCCGGCGATCGACAAGCTGCGCGAGATCCGACGCGACGTCTTCATCGTCTACGCCAGCCCTCAAGAGAACCCCCCGGACGTAGCCGAGAAGGCGCATCTCATCCTGATGCCTGACGAGCTGGAGATGGGCAATACCATCCCGATGCAGGCACAAAAACTTGGCGCGAAGGTCTTCGTTCACTACTCCTTCCCTCGCCACATGTCCCAGGTGCTCCTGTCGGGACGCAGGGAGCTCATGAAGGCCAAGTGCGCCGAGCTGGGGATCGAGTTCGTCGACGCCACCGCCCCGGACCCGATGGGCGACTCCGGCCTCCCCGGCGCGCAGCAGTTCATCCTCGAGGACGTGCCCAAGATGGTGGAGAAATACGGCAAGGACACCGCCTTCTTCTCGACCAACTGCGCCATGCAGATCCCCCTGATCAAGTCGGTCGTCGATACGGGAGCGATCTACCCGCAGCCCTGCTGCCCGTCGCCCTACCACGGCTTTCCGACGGCGCTGGGGGTAGAGTCCGACCTGTCTCGGACGGACAACCTTCAGCACGTGATCGACGAGACCCGCAGGATCCTCAAGGAGAAGGGCGTCGAGGGCAGGCTCTCCACCTGGCCCGTGCCGGCCGCTATGATGTTCACCATTGCAGGCACCGAGTACGCGTTCAAGGTGATCGACGGCGAGTTGCCGCTGGGCACGCTCGACATCAGGGAGATAGAGAGATGCATGGCCAACTACGCCGGGGTCGAGGTGAAGAGCTCTGCTTATGTGGACGAGGTCACCGGCAGGGCGTACAACAATTTCCGCTTCGTCCTGATGGACTTCCTCACCTACTAGCTCGCCCGCGTGAAAACGTGGCCGTATGAGAGCGAAAGCGCGTGGTTGCGGCATTTCACCCTTCCGCATGCTTGCTGGGCGGGAAAAACGGGCTTGACAAAGGAATGGTATAGCAGTATCTTTCATGCGGATACACGATACCAAATACAAGAAATGGAGGGTATTGAATGAAGAAGGCACTAGGTATTCTGTTGGTTTTCGTTATGGGAGTCTGCCTGGTTTCGTCCGCGGTCCCGGCCTTGGCCGATTACAAGGTCGCCATCGTGACGAACACCGTGTCGCAGAACGAGGAGGAGTACCGGTCGGCGCAGCAGATGGTCGACAAGTACGGTGACAAGATCGTCCACGTAATGTGGCCGGACAACTTCATGGCCGAGCAGGAGCAGATGGTAAGCGTGCTGGCCAAGTTGGCCTACGACGAGGACGTAAAGGCCGTCGTCATCAACCAGGCCGTCCCCGGGACCAACCCGGCGGTCGACAAGTTGCTTGAGACGCGCGACGATGTCTTCATCGTCTACGCCAGCCCGCAGGAGAACCCCCCCGACGCGGCGGAGAGGGCGCAGCTCATCCTGATGCCCGACGAGCTCGAGATGGGTAACACCATTCCCATTCAGGCTCAGAAGCTCGGTGCGAAGGTCTTCGTGCACTACTCCTTCCCGCGCCACATGTCCCAGGTGCTCCTGTCGGGACGCAGGGATCTCATGAAGGTCAAGTGCGCCGAGCTGGGGATCGAGTTCGTAGACGCCACCGCCCCGGACCCGATGGGCGACTCCGGCCTCCCCGGCGCACAGCAGTTCATCCTCGAGGACGTGCCCAAGATGGTGGAGAAGTACGGCAAGGACACCGCCTTCTTCTCGACCAACTGCTCGATGCAGATCCCGCTGATCAAGTCGGTCGTCGACACTGGCGCGATCTACCCGCAGCCCTGCTGCCCGTCGCCCTACCACGGCTTCCCGACGGCTCTTGGCATCGAGTCCGACCTGTCTCAGACGGACAACCTTCAGCACGTGATCGACGAGACTCGCAAGATCCTCAAGGAGAAGGGTCTTGAGGGCAGGCTTTCCACCTGGCCCGTGCCCGCAGCGATGATGTTCACCATCGCGGGCACCGAGTACGCATTCAAGGTCATCAACGGCGAAGTGCCGTTCGACAAGCTCGACATCAAGGTACTTGAGCAGTGCATGGCGGACTATGCCGGAGTCAAGGTTGATTCCACCGCGTACCTGGACGAGGCGACAGGAAAGGTCTACAGCAACTTCCGCTTCGTCCTGATGGACTTCCTGACCTACTAGGCCGGGAGCATTACTGGTTAAAAAACCGAAACAGAAGCACTGTCTGTCCGGGGACGAGTGGCGCCTTCACCCAAGCCGCCGATTTGACGCGGGTTCCGACGACCCGAGTCGGACGGAGCGAGGGAACGGAGTCCATTCGTCCCCATACTGCTGCGCTTTTTATCTTTCGGAGTACAGGGGGTAGTGCGTTGAGCGAAAGCCTTCTCCAGTTCAGGAACGTTTCGAAGAGCTACTTTGGCAACAAGGTGCTCTCCGACGTGAACTTCGACGTGAAAAAAGGAGAGATACACGCTCTCATAGGAGAGAACGGGGCCGGCAAGTCCACTTTGATGAATATCCTCTTCGGAATGCCGGTCATAACAAGTACAGGCGGTTACGAGGGAGACGTCCTTCTGGACGGAAAAAAACTGGCATTCAAATCTCCTCACGAGGCAATGGACGCCGGCATAGGTATGGTCCACCAGGAGTTCATGCTGATTCCAGGGTTCACCATCACGGAGAACATCAAGATCAATAGGGAGCTCACAACTCCGAACATCGTATCCAGAGTCCTGGGTCACCGGCTCGAGACATTGGATATGGGCAGGATGAATGTGGATGCCCGCAAGGCCCTGGACCAGCTCGACATGAACATAGAGGAGTTCCTGCTGGTGGCGGGGCTCCCGGTCGGTCACATGCAGTTCGTGGAGATAGCCCGCGAGATAGACAAGACGGGAATAAAGGTGCTCGTATTCGACGAGCCCACCGCGGTTCTGACCGAGTCCGAGGCGAAGAACCTGCTGGCAGCGATCCGCAGGCTCGCCTCCCTGGGAATCGGCATAGTGTTCATAAGCCACAGGCTTGACGAGATAGTCGAGGTCTCGGACAGGGTGACGATACTGCGCGACGGGGAACACGTCGCGACCAAGAAAACTTCGGATACGGACGTGGTGGAGATCGCCTCCCTGATGATAGGTCGCAAGATGACCATCGACAGGGCGGAGGGATCGAAGCGAAAGATCTCCGACGAGGTATACATGAGCGTGCACGACCTCCACGTCGCGATGCCGGGCGAGATGGTCAGGGGCATCGACCTTAGCATAAAAAAGGGCGAGATCGTCGGCATAGGCGGACTCGCCGGGCAGGGGAAGCTGGGAATAGCAAACGGCATCATGGGCACTTATCACACCAGCGGAGAAGTCTTCTTCAAAGGGAAAAAGATGAGGCTTGACGACCCTCGCTCCGCGATCCGGTCGGGCATCGGCTTCGTCAGCGAGGACAGGAAGGGAGTCGGGCTTCTGCTGGACGAGTCCATCGAATTGAACATAGCCTTCACCGCCATGCAGGTCGGCGGCAGATTTCTGAAGAAGACCGGTCCCTTCACCCAGCAGGACGACGCCTCCATAAGACGCCACGCTCTCAAGATGATAAAGGATCTGGACATCCGGTGCGAGTCTCCGATGCAGCACACGGGCAGCCTGAGCGGCGGAAACCAGCAGAAGGTCTGCGTCGCGCGCGCCCTTACGCAGGAACCCGAGTTCCTGTTCGTCTCCGAGCCCACCAGGGGCATCGACATCGGCGCGAAGAGGCTGATACTCGACCTGCTTATGAGGCTGAACGAGGAGCTCGGGATGACCGTGGTCATGACCTCGTCGGAGCTGGCGGAGCTCCGCAGCATCTGCGACAGGATACTGATCATCTGCGAGGGCAGGGTGGCCGGGGAGCTGGCGCCCGACGCCTCCGACGCGGAGTTCGGACTCATGATGGCCGGAGCCAAGACCGCGAAAGCGGGCGGTACGATGAAGGGAGGTTCTGCAGATGTCCGAGCTTAACGGAAACGACGCGAAGCTTGGAAAAAAATCCAAGGGACTTGTCGGTATGGTCGGCCTCCCAACCCTCATCATCGCGGTGTTCTGGATAATGACCCTTGTCGCCGGGCATTTCGTCGGCATCTCGATGTCGATCCTTTTCAGCGATACTCTCAAGCGAGCAGGGATGAACGGTATCCTGGTCCTCGCGATGGTGCCCGCCATCCAGTCGGGCACCGGGCCCAACTTCGCCCTGCCTATCGGCATCGTCTGCGGGCTCTTCGGGACGGTCTGCTCCATAGAGTTCGGCTTCCTGGGAATATGGTGGCTCCTGGTCGCCGTCGCGATCTCCCTGCCGATCGCCATAGCCGCCGGGTACGGATACGGACGGCTGATGAACTCGGTCAAGGGCTCGGAGATGACCATAGCGACCTATACGGGCTTCTCGATAGTCGCGCTGATGTGCCTCGCCTGGCTTATGATCCCGTTCAAGAGCCCGAAGATGGGCTGGTTCATCGGGCAGGGCCTTCGAGAGACGATTCAGCTGGACGCCGTCGAGGCGGCGCAGATACTGAACAACTTCCTCATGTTCAAAATCGGGGACGTCATAGTGCCGACCGGTCTGCTGCTTACCTTCGCCTTCTTTTCATTTCTCGTCTGGCTCTTCTTCCGCTCCAAGCGGGGAATAGCCATCTCGGCGGGAGGAGCGAACCCCAAGTTCGCCCAGGCGGCGGGGCTTAACATCGACGGCAACAGGATCTACGCGAACGTTATATCCACCATCCTCGGCGCCGTAGGAATAATCATCTATTCCCAGAGCTACGGCTATGCGCAGCTGTACTCCGCTCCCCTGATGATGGCCTTTCCCGCAGTGGCTGCGATCCTGATAGGCGGGGCGACGGCGGCTCGCGCCAAGGTGTCTCACGTGGTCATAGGCGTAGTGCTATTCCAGGGTCTGCTAACCACTGCTTTGCCAGTGGCCAACGAACTCTTCGCCGGCACCGACCTCTCCGAGATAATGAGGATGATGGTCCAGAACGGTATAATTCTTTACGCTCTTACTCAAGTCAAGAGAGGTGTGCAGTGATGGAAAGCCTCGGACAACATCAATCGAAAGGCGTCGGCGAGTGGATCCTCGAGAACAGCGTGACGCTGATATTCATAGCGTTCACCCTGTTCGGGTTCATGGCTTCCTCGGGCGTCTCCATTGCTTTCTTCCTGTCGGAGCTTTCCTGCAGGGTCTTCAGGAACACCTTCCTGGTGCTGTCTCTGATAATTCCCGTGCTCGCCGGACTCGGCCTCAATTTCGGGATAGTCATAGGCGCAATGTCCGGGCAGGTTGCGATCACATTGGCCCGCTACTTCGAGATGGGAGGAATCCCCGGCCTGCTCTTCTCCTTCGCCGTGGCCGGACTCATAGCGGCCTTGTGCGGGTACCTGACCGGGATCCTTTACAACAAGACCCGCGGCCAGGAGATGATAGCCTCGCTGATAGTCGGATACTTCGCAAACGGAGTCTACCAGTTTCTCTTCCTCTTCGTCGTTGGAGTGATAATCCCGGTCGCGGCCAATCATCCGCTCATCAAGCCGGACGGCGTGGGCATACGAATGACGGTCGACCTCGTTCCCTACAAGAAGGGGGGCATGAAGGACGCTCTCGACTCCATCTACCAGATCAAGTTCGTCCATGCCCTGCTGATAATAGCCGTGGTGGCCATCGTGGCGTTGCTGGTTCGCTACTACCTGAACAAGAAGCGCGGCTACGGATACAGGAACAGCTTCCCGGCCCTGATTACCAACCTCGTCCTCTGCCTGGCCCTCGCCGGGGTCTCCATCTATGCCATGCTCAACAAATCTCCGCTGAACATGGTAAGAAAGATCCCGGTGGTAACGTCCCTGATAATCATCGCCCTGTGCATATTCACGGTGCTGATAATGAAGACGAAGCTCGGGCAGGACTTCCGATCGGTCGGACAGAGCCAGCACACGGCGGAGGTCTCGGGAATAAACGTCGACCGGACGAGGATAATCGCCACCATGATATCGACTGTCCTGGCCTCCTGGGGGCAGATAATCTACCTGCAGAACATGGGCACCCTGAACACCTACAACGCCCACACCCAGATAGGAATGTTCTCGGTGGCGGCTCTGCTGGTCGGAGGGGCGTCCACGTCCAAGGCCAGCGTCAAGCACGCGGTATTCGGCACCATCCTCTTCAACGCCATGTTCATCATGTCGCCGGAGATAGGTCAGTCGCTGTTCGGACAGGCCATCCTCGGCGAGTACTTCAGGACCTTCATGGTCTATGGCGTCATCGGGCTGGCCCTCGGGTTGCACGTCTGGAACAGCAACAAGAAGAGCAGGATAGCCCTGGAGTAGCGACTTCCCCCGCGCCTTCGACCAAGGGCGCGGGGTTTTTAAAAATACCGAGATACGGGCGTCCAAATTGCCTTGTATTTATGTCGGATTGCGACTATAATTGTATATGACATGATGCGTTCCACACACAAGAGATGAAAGAAGGGCACGATATATGGACGCAAGCGCCGCTCAGCATGAGAGGATGACGGTGACGCCGGTCGGCAAGCTGATCGTCTCTCTGGCCATACCGACTATAATCAGCATGCTGGTGACGGCGATCTACAACATAGGCGACACCTTCTTCGTCTCCAAGCTCGGCACCAGCGCCTCGGGAGCGGTGGGTATAGTCTTCTCTCTGATGGCCATAATCCAGGCGGTGGGCTTCACCATAGGCATGGGCACAGGCACGTGGATATCCCGCCTGCTTGGGGCCCAGAAGGTGGACGAGGCCAACACCGTCGCCTCCAGCGGCTTCTTCGCTGTCATCTTATTCGGCGTCCTCCTCGCGATCTTCGGACTGAACTCCATAGACGGGCTGATGCGCCTGCTTGGCGCAACGGACACAATATTGCCCTACGCCCGCGACTACGCCAGCTACATCCTCTACGCGGCGCCCGTAATGGCGGCGTCATTCCTGCTGAACAACATACTGCGAGCGGAGGGCAAGGCCCGGCTGGCCATGGTCGGCCTGACGACGGGCGGCCTGCTGAACCTCGTGCTGGACCCGATATTCATCTTCGTCCTAGAGCTGGGAATAGCCGGGGCGGCTATAGCGACGGCCATAAGCCAGTGCGTCAGCTTCACCATACTCATCTCTTGGTTCATAAAGAAGCAGACGATCACCCGCATCAGCCTCGCGAGGGTATCGAAAAATATCTCGGTCTACGCGACCATACTCAAAAACGGCTTCCCGGCCTTCATCAGGCAGGCCCTGGCCAGCGTGGCGACCATCGCGCTCAACCTGGCCGCCGCAACCTACGGCGACGCTGCTGTGGCGGCGATGGCCATCGTCAGCAGGCTCTTCATGTTCGTCTTCGCGGTCAACCTGGGGATAGGACAGGGGTACATGCCAGTCGCGGGTTACAACTACGGGGCGGGGAAGTACGACAGGGTGAAATCGGCCTTCTTCTTCACCCTGAGGGCCACAAGCGTCCTGATGGCCTTATGGGCGCTTCCGGGGTTCGTATTCGCCCCCAACCTCATAAGGCTATTCATAAAGACCGACCTGGAGGTCGTCCGCATAGGCACGGTCGCCCTCAGGGCGATGTGCATGGTGATGCCGCTGGTGCCGATAGGAGTCGTCACAAACATGACCTTTCAGTCGATCGGCAGATACGGGACGTCGACCCTGCTGTCGCTGGCCCGCCAAGGCATCTTCTTCCTGCCCATGATACTCGTATTGCCGAAGTTCATCGGCCTCACGGGCGTCCAGATCACCCAGGCCCTGTCCGACGTGTTTACTTTCCTCTCCTGCCTGCCGCTCGTCTGGTGTCTGCTAAGGGACCTCGACGAGAGCGAACACGGCAGTGTCGAGTCGGCATCCTAGCGGGGCCCCTACTCGTCCCTCCCCCTGTCTCTCCTGTAGTACCCTTTCAGGGCCAGGTCCAAGAGGACCGCGCCGACGAAGACGACTCCCTTCACCGACTGCTGCACGTAGCTCGACACGGCCAGCATCCTCAATCCGTTGTCCAAAAATCCCATTATCAGAACTCCGGCCACCGTTCCGCCGACGCCTCCGACGCCGCCGAACAAACTCGCTCCGCCCAGCACCACCGCCGCGATCACGTCGAGTTCCAGCCCCATGCCGACGTTCGGTTGAGCGCTCCACAGCCTTCCGACCATCAGCACCCCGGCCAGCCCCGCCATCGCGCCGGAGATCGCGTAGACCGAGAGGGTAATGCGCGTAGCCGATAGCCCCGCCAATCGCGCCGTCTCCGGGTTGTCGCCCATCGCGCGCAGGTGCACACCGTAAGGTGCCCGTTGAAGCAGCACCCAGGCAGCGCACGCCATCCCCAGGAAGATCAGACCCGACACGGGAATTCCGGCGACGGACGCCCACCCGGGAGTGTAGAAAGCCTGCGGCAGGCCGGAAATGGGGTAGCCGCGGGTCATCAGCAGGGTGCAGCCACGTGCGCCCGCCATCATGGCCAGAGTCGCCATGAAGGGCGGCACCCGCCCGAACGCCACCAGCGCGCCCGACCCCAGTCCGCAGACAAGCCCTGCCAGGACGGCCGCTCCCCATGCGGCGGCTACCGGCAGCCCCAGCTCCTTGCAGCTCCAGGCCCCCACCGCCCCCGAAAGGGCCAGCACCGCCCCCACCGACAGGTCGATCCCGCCGGAAAGAAGCACGAAGGTCATCCCGACAGCGCACACGCCGACTATAGCCGACTGTGCAAGCACGTTGGCCAGGTTACCGGCCCCGAGTATCGATGGGTCCAGAGAGGCGAGCAGCCCCACCACCGCCAGCAGCAGCAGACCCCCCGCCCATCCCCTGTCGCGCAGCGCGATCAGCACGCTTCTGCCGTCAGTCATGAGAATCGCCCCCGGTCGCCGCGGTCATGATCCTCTCGCTCATCTCGCCGGCGGACTCGCCGCGGGGGAAACGGGCCACACATCTCCCGTCGCGGAAGGCCAGCACCGAGTCGCTCATCCCGACCACCTCGGGCAGGTCGGAAGAGATCATCAGTATGCCCATCCCCTGCGCCGCCAGCTCGTCCATGATCCCGTGAATCTCCGCCTTCGCCCCGACGTCCACCCCGCGAGTCGGCTCGTCCAGCACCAGCACTCTCGGCGACACTGCGAGCCCCTTGGCAATGGCCACCTTCTGCTGGTTCCCCCCGCTCAGCGAGAATACCGAGTCGAGCACGCCCCTGCATCTGACCCCAAGTCTCCGGACAAAGGACTCGGATAGCTCCATGGCCGCGGCCCTGTCGACGAACGGACCTCTGCGAAGTCCGTTCAACAGCCGCATCGACACCACGTTGTCGCGGATGGTCCGGTTAAGGAAGAGCCCCTGCCTCTTCCTATCCTCCGGCACCAGCACAATCCCGCGTTCAAGGGCATCCGCCGGCGTGCGCGGCTTGAAGATCGCCCCGCCGACCAGTATCTCTCCTCCGTCGAACGGGTCGAGACCCGCCAGGCATCTGGCCATCTCCGTGCGGCCGCTCCCCACGAGCCCGGACACCCCCAGTATCTCGCCCGACCGAAGGGAGAAGGACACGTCCGTGAGTACTTCCGTCCTCGACAGCCCCCGGACCTCCAGCAGCACCTCGCCCGGTGTACCGAAGCTACGAGGGTAGAGCGCCTCCACGTGCCTCCCCACCATCATCGAGACGACCCTCTCGGAGTCGAGTTCTGCCGCCTCCCCGCCGCCGACCATCTCCCCGTCCCTCATAACCGAGATCCGGTCCGCAAGTGAGAACACCTCGTCCAGGTGGTGCGAGATGTAGATGATGCCGACGCCGGACCCGCGTAACTCCGAGATCACGTGGAACAGCCTCTCGGTCTCGCGCGCCGACAGGCTGGAGGTCGGCTCGTCCATAGCGAGGATCGAGACCTCCTGCGACATGGCCTTCGCTATCTCCACCAGCTGCTGCTCGCCTGGCGAAAGGACGCCCGCGCGCGCCCCTGCGTCTATCTCGACGCCGAAGCCGTCCAGCAGCCTGGCCGCGTCATCGCGCAGCCTCCTCCTGTCCGTGAACGGCCCTCGCCTAGGCTCCCGCCCCAGGTAGATGTTCTCCGCCACTGACAGGTGCGGCGCCAAGCTCAGCTCCTGGTGGATTATCCCGACTCCGGCCCGGATGGCGTCCCCGGGGCCGCTCCACCGGACCCGCTCGCCGCGGATCAGCATCTCCCCCTCGTCGGGCGCGATAACACCTGCGAGAGTCTTCACCAGGGTTGTCTTGCCCGCCCCGTTCTCGCCCACCAGGGCGTGCACCTCGCCCTCCCGCAGCGAGAAGGAGATCCCCTTCAGAGCGTGCACGCCCGGGTAGCGCTTGTGCAAGTCCCTCATCTCGAGCAGAGAAGTCACATTCCGCACCTCCGAGGGGCGCCGCCGGCTTGGACGGCGCCCCGCAACGTGTGAAGCTATTCCGTAACGAGCTGGAGGGGCACCGGGATGAACTCCGGCAGCTCCTCGCCCTCTAGCAGCGCCGCCGCCTTCTCGACGCCCGTCGCTCCTATCATCGCGGGCTGCTGCGCCACGGTCGCGGCCAGCTTGCCCTCCTTGACGGCGGCCACAGCGTCGTCGACCGCGTCGAAGCCCACGAAGACTATCCCCGTGCGCCCGGCCGCCTCCGCCGCCTCGACAGCCCCCAGGATCATCTCGTCGTTGTGAGCGAAGACCCCGTCTATCTCCGGCTGTGCCTGCAGTATGTTCTCGAACACCTTCAGACCCTTGTCGCGGCTGAAGTCCGCCGCCTGGGACGCGACTATCTGAATCCCGGCGAAGTTCTTCATCGCTTCGTTGAACCCCTCTCCCCTGTCCCTGGCCGCCGAAGTGCCCGGGATGCCGACCAGCTCGACCACCTTGCCCTCGCCGCCCAGCTTCTCCGCCAGGAACTCCCCGGCCATAACCCCGCCCGCGACGTTGTCGCTCGCCACGTGGCACGCCACCTTGCCGCCAGACGCGCCCCGGTCTATGGTCAGCACCGGTATCCCCGCCTCGTTGGCCTTCATGATCGATGGGACGACCGCATCCGAGTCGGTCGGGTTGACCAGTATCGCGTCCACCTTCTGCTGCACCAGGTCCTCCATCGCGGCGGTCATCCTGGCCGAGTCGTCCTGGGCGTCAAGGATCACAAGCTTGACCCCCGCCTTCTCCGCGGCCTCCTCGGCTCCCTCCTTGAGAGTGACGAAGAACGGGTTGTTAAGGGTCGAAATTACCAGCCCCAACGTCTTCTCCGCCGCAGCGGCGGGCGCCGCGAAGATAGCGACCACCAGCAGCATCGCAAGAAACTTCCTCATGATACACGCACCTCCTTGGATTATGGCCCGGCCCGCTCACGCGCCCGAGCCTTCGAAACCTATATTTTCAAGCCGCTCCGCCTTAGGAGCGCTCGGTCCGCCTTCTCATGGCGCCGTGCGCGGTCAGGGCGGCGGCTATCACAATCCCCTTGACCAGCTGCTCGGACAGGGGGTTGACGTTCAGCAGGTTCATACCGTTCTCCAGCACCGCCATGATCAGCACACCCAGCAGTGTCCCGGACAGAGTTCCAGCCCCTCCCGAAAAGCTCGTGCCTCCCAGCACCACCGCAGCTATCGCTCCGAACTCGTACCCCACGCCCGCGCCTGGCTGGGCCGAGTCCAGGCGGCCTGTCAGCATCAGCCCCGCGACGGAGGCCAGCAGCCCGCTCAGCAGGTAGGCCCTTGCCACCGTCCCCCGCACGTTCAGCCCCGACCCCCAGGCCGCCGTCAAGTTCGACCCGGTGTTGCGGACGTACTCTCCCCACGGGCATCGCTCCAGCAGGATGTGGGCCGAAACGAAGGCCGCGCCGAAGATGATCGCCGGCACCGGCAAACCCGCGACCACCCCCGCCCCGGGCAGGCGGAAGAGAGACGGGAATCCGGTGATAGGAGCGCCTCCCGTGTAGATGAATGAGAGTCCCCGCGCCAGCCCCATCATGCCGAGGGTCACGATGAAGGGGGGCAGCCGCAGATTCGCGGTGAAGAGCCCGTTGATCCATCCCAGAAAGGCCCCGGCCAGCAGCGCGCAGCCCCAGGCCAGGGGCGCGGGCGCCCCCGACTTCACCGCCGAGGCCGCCACCAGCGACGAGAGTGCCAGCACGCTCCCCACCGACAGGTCTATGCCTCCCGTCAGGATGACCACCGTCATGCCGAGCGAGATCACGCCTATGATCGACGACTGTCGCAGCACGTTCAGCAGGTTCGCCCCGGTGAAGAACCTACCCTCCAGCGACCCGGCAAGCAACATCAGCCCTGCCAGCAGCAGCAGGAGGACAGTCCTCTGATCGGCTCGGCGAAGGAAGGACAAGCCGATCTCCTCCTAAAATGGAACCCCGCAGCGCAGCAGCACGTTCGCGTAGGGGGTGAACTCCCCGGTGCGGACCACGAAGCGAGCGTCCAGCAGCAGGTCCTTGAACTCCTCGTGAGGAATTGCCGACCCGGAGTCGCCGAACAGCTCCTCCAACCTCTCCCTCACCTCCGGGCTCTTCTCCTCTGCCTCGCCGGCCCAGACCGCCCCCTCCACGCACATCTCCGCCAGCATCGCGTCCAGGACCTCGAAAAACCCCGGCCTTCCGGGCACAAAGCCCAGGTCCACCCTCGGGGTCTCCGGCGGAATCGGCAGTCCTGCGTCCGCAATGCAGATCAGGTCTCCGTGCCCGCACGACGCAAGTTGAAACATCAGCTCCGGGTGAATTATCCCGCCCTTTTTCATACCATCGCACCTCCTCGCGCCCCGCCTGGCGCAGGGCGCATCAAAAAAACCAGCCGCGACCCGCTCACGTGCGGATCTCCCGGTCGAAAGGCCTGCCCAGCGCCGTAGGCCCCAGGAGCAGACTCTCTCGGCTGAAGGCCAGGGCACCGATCACCAGCACGTAGGGCAGCATCACCGCGAACTCGTAGGGGAAGTTTATCCCCCGCCCCTGGATCGCAAGCTGAAGCGCCTGCGCCAGGCTGAAGAGCAGAGCGCCTCCCGTTATCTTCAACGGCCTCCAGTGGCCGAAGTAGACAAGCGCGACCGCTATGAACCCTCGCCCGGCTATGATCTCGTCGCTGAACATCTTCGCCTGGCAGAGGCTCAGGTAGGCCCCCGCCAGCCCTGCGAGAGCGCCCCCCACCGCCAGCGCCTGGAAGCGCACCAGGTTCACCTTCACTCCGATCGAGTCCGCAGCACGAGGGTTCGCACCCGACGCACGCACTCGCAGCCCCCACGGGGTCTTGAACAGAACGTACCAGGCCGCCGGCGCCAGCAGGAAGGCCACGTAGACCAGCGGGTTGTGAGAGAAGAGCACCGGCCCCAGCACGGGAATCTTGGATAGCAGGGGGAGGGGCATGGCCGGAATCCCCGGAATGCTCTGGGTCCCGCCGACAAAGTGCCGGAAGAAGGTCCCCGCGACCCCGACGCCGAACATCTGCAGCCCTATTCCCGCGATCCCCTGCGGCGCGCGGAATGTCACCACGGCGATCCCGAAGAAGAGCCCCATCAGAGCCCCCGCGACCATCGCCATCAGTATGCCCGCGTAGTTCCAGATCTCCGCCGTCGGCCCTCCTCCGCCCACCAGGAAGGGCGCGAGGAAGCCCATGAACGCCCCCATCGCCATTATCCCCTCGCAGCCCAGGTTGAAGACCCCTGCCCTTTGATTGAACATCTCGCCGAGCGACGCGATGAGCAGCGCCACGCTGAAGGGCACCCCGAGCGCAAGAATGTTTACCGCGAAGTCCATCGGATCACGCCTCCCCGCCTCGCTCCGTCGAGCCGAACAGCCTGTTCCCGACCCTCTCCCTCAGGTATGGGTTCTCCAGGACCATCCGGGTGGCGACGATGACGAGGATTATGACACCCTGCAGCGCCGTCACCACGTTGGCCGGCACCCCCGCCATCCTCTGAGTCATGTCCGCCCCGACCAGGAGCATTCCGAAAAAGAAAGCCGCCGGTATGATCCCCGCCGGGTGCAGCCCGCCGAAGAGGGCGACGACGATAGCGCTGAAGCCGTAGCCGCTGGTGACCCCCTCGATGGCCCTGCGGTGCACCCCCGCTATCTCGACCGCCCCCGCCAGTCCGGCGCACGCCCCGCTTATAACCATCGCCGTCACCAGGCAGCGCTCCACCGCGATCCCGCCGTACTTGGCCGCCCGCTCGCCCGCACCCGACGCCCTCAGCCTGTAACCCCACGACGTGCGGAAGAGCAGCAGCCAGATGACGAACGCCAGTCCCAGCGCCAGCCAGACCCCGGAGTGAATGCGAGTGCCGGGCAACAGGCGGTCCAGCCATACTCCCCTGGTCAGCCTCATCGACTGGGGGGTGCCGCTTCCCATCGTTATCTCCGCCGGGTCGAGCATAGGACCCCTCAGGCAGAAGGTGTAGAACTGAGCGGCTATGTAGTTCAGCATCACGGTGGAGAGAAGCTCGCTGACGTGCAGCCTTGCCCTGAGGATACCAGGTATGAAGCCCCAGGCCGCCCCGCCAAGCGCCCCCGCGGTCAGGGCCAGCGGCAGCAGCGCGAACCTTGGAGCGTTCGGCAGCGCGAGCGCCACCGCGGTCGCGGCCAATATCCCCATCGACATCTGCCCCTCCGCGCCTATGTTGATGATGCCGCTGCGGTAGGCCACGGAGATGCCGAGCGCTATGATCGTCAGAGGTATCGCCCTTATGATCACCTCGCCTATCTGCATGGCGTTCTTCAGTGGCTCGAACGCGATCACCGAGTAGGTCTTCGTCACGTCCGCCCCGATCGTCCACAGGATCAGCGCGCCGGCGAGGGTGGCCACACCCGCTGCCAGCAGGATCACGACCGTCGTGTAGAGGGTTTTAAACCACTTCATCTTCGCCCTCCCCGACACCCGCCATCAGGACCCCCAGCCTCCTGCTGTCCGCGTGCTCCCTGTCCAGGGTGTCTATTATCCGCCCCTTGAAGATCACCGCGATCCTGTCCGACAGGTCCAGGATCTCCTCCAGCTCCTCGCTGATCAGCAGGATGCCCATGCCCTCCTCCCGCTTCTCCAGAAGCCTCCTGTGGATGAACTCCGCCGCGCCCATGTCCAGCCCGCGGGTGGGGTAGACCGCCACCAGGAAGCGCGGCTCGCGCGACAGCTCCCGCGCAAGGATCACCTTCTGGATGTTCCCCCCGGACAGTGAGCCGGCCGCCACCCTCGTGTCCGGGCTGCGGATGTCGAACTCCTTGCGAAGTCTCTCCGCGTTGCTGTCTATCTCCCTCAGTCTCAGGAACGACCTGCTGGAGTAGTGCGGGTCGCCCGAGTCCTTCAGTATGAAGTTCTCCTTCATCGAGAATTGGGGCACTATTCCCTCGGTGTTGCGCTCCTCCGGAATGTAGCCCATCCCCGCGGCGATCACGTCGTGAGGCGACAGGTTCGCTATATCGCGCCCGAAGAAGATTATCTCCCCATCCTCGGCGCGGCGAAGTCCGTTGATCGCCTCGGCGAGCTCCCTCTGTCCGTTGCCCGACACCCCTGCCAGCCCTACTATCTCACCCGAGCATACCGATAGGTCCAGGGAGTCGACTGCGAAGAAGCCCCTGTCGCTCCTCACCTTCAGACCCCTGATAGTCAGAGCCTCGCACCCCTCGCAGCAGGGCGCCTCGTTCTTCGGCAGGACGATCTCGCGCCCTGTCATCAGTGCGGCTATCTCCCCGGGCGAGTGGTCGGCGGTGCTACCCTCGAAGACAACAGAGCCCCGTCGCAGGATCACCACCCTGTCGGACAGGTTCTTCACCTCGTGCAGCTTGTGGCTGATGAATATTATGGACAGCTCCCTGCTCATCCTCTTGAGCAGCTCGATCAGCTCGTCCGTCTCCTGCGGGGTCAGGGCGCTGGTGGGCTCGTCCAGTATCAGGAAGCGAGCGCCCAAGCACAGGGTCTTCACCAGCTCCACCCTCTGCTGCTCCCCTATGGAGAGCTGCCACACGTACGAGTCAGGGTCGACCACGAGCCCGTACCTCTCCGCCACCGTGTCGATCCGTTCGCGCACCATGCCCAGGTCGACCTTCAGAGGCGACCAGGCCTGCCTGTAACCCAGCGCTATGTTCTCGAGCACCGTCATGTTCGCCACCAGCATATACTGCTGGTGGACCATGCCAAGCCCGGCGGCGAAGGCGTCGTTGGGGGAGCGGAAGACAACCTCCGACCCGTTGATCAGGATGCGCCCCTCGTCCGGGCGGTAGAGCCCCATCAGGATGTTCATCAGCGTGGTCTTTCCCGCCCCGTTCTCCCCGACCAGCGCCAGTATCTCCCCCTCGTTCACGGAGAGGGAGATGTCGTCGCACGCCAGAACGCCGGGGAAGCGCTTCGTCACGCCCTCCATGCGAAGGCTGGTTATTCTGTCGGTTCCGGCTGTCGCCATATGGTGGACCTCCGTGCTGCGGCGTTGTTATCAAAGAAAGGGCCCCGCAACACGAAGGGTCGCGGGGCCTCGATAAAGAACTACAGCTTCGAGTAGTCCACCTTGCTCCAGTCGATTGTTCCGGGGGTGGAGCGGAATTTCTCCAATGTCTCGGCGATCTTCTGCTCGATCGGCCCCTCCCACATCTCCTTCAGGTCGTCGTTGAACCGGAAGTTGAAGCCGCCGTTGGCGAAGTTCAGCGCGATGCACTCGCCGCCCGTCTCGCCCGCGTCCAGCTTCGCGACCAGGTCGACTATGACGGCGGCGTAGTTGTACTCCGACGCGCCGATGCACTTGTAACCCTCGGGGATGCCTAGCTGCGCCGTCTCCTGGCCCACCCACCAAATCGGCTCGTCCCTGTGGTCGGCGACGGCTCTCAGTGCGCCGAGCGCCTGCTGAGAGGATCCGGTAAGCACGTCCGCCCCGGCCTTGATCTGGGTCTCCGCCACCTCGCCCGCCTTGACGAAGTCGCCGAACGAGCCGGAGTGCGCCACTATAACCTTCGCCTCCGGGTTGATCGCCTGCACGCCCAGCACGTAGCCCCTGTTGTACCTGGCCGCGTCGCCGCCGTCCACCGGCCCCACGACTCCGACGATGTTGTTTTTGGTCGTCATCCCGGCAATGACCCCGGAAAGGTACCCCGTCTCCTCGCTCTCCGGCATGTAGGTGTATACGTTTGCCGGCCCTATCTCCGCGCTGGTGCCGAAGACGAAGGTCACGTCCGGGTACTCCTCGGCCATCTCGAGCATCAGGTTCTTGTACTGGGCGCCGTGGCCTATTATGACCCCGTACCCCTGCGACACGTACTGCAGCACCGCCGAACCCGCATCCACCGGCTTCATCTTCTCGCTGTAGCTGTAATCGATGCGTCCGGGCAGCCTCTTTTGCGCCTCCGTGATGCCGTCGTGCATCGACTGGCACCACCCCTTGTCGTCGACCGTGCTCTCGACGATCATCGCAAGTTTGATCACCTCGTCCGCGCCGGCCGCGACAGTCCAGCCGCCCGCGAGAATCGCCCCGGCCGCGAAGGCCAGGCAGATCGTACCAAGCAAAACTTTCCTCATAACAATCCCCCCTCACAGTAAAAATTTGCACGATTATAGTATATCAGTCCACGAGGTTCGATGCATCCTCCGCTTGTCCCTGCTCGTCTGGTTCGCCCGCCTCCAGCGGGAGCTCCGTAGCGGTTGTCTCCACCTCGTAGGCGAAGGTCCCAAGCAGCCTCCTCAGTTCGCCCGCAAGCATCGAGAGCTCGTCGGCGCCCCGAGCCACTTGCTCGGAGGAGTTTTCAACCTCCCCCATTTTCTCCTTCACCATGTCCGAAGAGGCCGCGGCGTTGCTCACGCGGGAGGATATGCTCTGTATGGCGCTTGTTATCTCCTCGCCGGATGCGGCCTGTTGCTGCGACACGGCCGCCATGTCCTGGGTCGCGGATGCGATCCTGGACAGAGCCTCCATCATTCGGTCTATCATCTCGCGCGTCTCTCCCGCAAGCTTGCTGGACTCGTGAGAGTCCCTCGCGTTGCTCTCGGCGGACGACACGATCGTGTCCAGGTCCGTCGTTATGATGGATGCGAGTTCGGCGATCTTCTGCGCGGCCTCGTTGCTCTCCTCCGCAAGCTTGCGCACCTCGTCGGCCACCACCGCGAAACCCCTTCCGGCCTCGCCCGCACGTGCCGCCTCTATGGCCGCATTCAGTGCGAGCAAGTTCGTCTGGTCCGCGATGCCGCCTATCTGCGAGACGAAGCTCTGAATCTCTCGAGCCCTGTCCCCCAAGGTCCTTATCGCCTTCGCCGACTCCTCTACGTCCTCCGCGACCTTGCTGATGCTGCCGACCACCTTCTCCACGGCCCTGACGCCCTCTTCCCCGGAGAGTCTGGCCTGCTCGACCTCCTCGGCCATCTCCGTGCCCTTCTGCGCGGTCGCCTGGGTGCCGTGAGCCACCTCCTCGACTGATTCATTGATCTCGCGCGCCGCCTCGGCCAGGCTCTCCATCTGCGCGGAGACATCGTCGACGCCGGTGCGCGACTCCTCGATCCAGGCGTTGGATTCCTCGGCCAAGGAGGAGAATTCGCTCGCCGTGTCCCCCAGCCTGCCGGAGACATCGGCGATACCGCTCACCGCGCCCCTCAGCTTTTCAGTCATGACCGAGAGGGCGTCCGCCACCTCGCCGAGCTCGTCGCCGGTATCGATGCCGAATTCCTCGCGGCTCACGGTCAGATCTCCGTCACCCACGCGGTCCGCAAGGACGACCATGGTCCTCAGCGGGGAGGAGATGATCCTGGCTATCACGAATCCCAAGAAGAGCGCTATCAGGGCCGAGGCCACGGAGATGCCGATGGTAACGTTGAGGGAGGCGTCGGAGTCCAGCTTGTTCCGCTCGTTGACCTCCTGCGCGGCCTTGTCGCTGTAGTCGCTGAGAAAGCGGATCTCGTCCTGGTATAACTCGAAGTACAATAGTCCCTCGTCCGCGAAAAACTCGTAGGCCTCCCGGTCCCTTCCCGCAAGGGCAAGCTCGATTGCCCTGTCCATAACCGGCGTGTACAGGCCGAACACCCTTTGCGCGTTGGCCAGGTGGTTGGCCTCCTCCTCGGAGAGCGACCCCTTTGAGAAGGCCTCGATGCACTCCTCGACTATCTTCGACCTCCGTTCGATGTCCTCGTGAAACTCCTGTTTTCGGAAGTCGTCGTCAGCCAGTATCATGGAGAATATGTCCGCTTGTATGGCCCTGCCGTGAACCAGAGCGTTGTAGATCAGCTGAGTCGGAAGAAGCCTGTCGGTGTACAGACTGTCCATATTCTCGACGGCCTTCCTGTTGCAGTTGTATCCGGCGTACCCCACCACCAGCAGCATAATCGTCATCACTGCGGCCAGGGTGAGAATCTTCCCCCTGATCCTCAGACTTTCGAGCCATTCCATGCAATCACTCCCTCAGTATCCGTCAATCCCTCCCGGGCGCAGGCAGGGCCTCGCGATGGTCCTGATGGTCCTCGTCGTCCCTGTCCACTACGAACCTCTCCGTCATGTGCTTGAGCTCCTCGGACGTCTCGCTGACCTCCTGCGAGCCGGTCGCCACGTTCTCCATAGCCGCCGCCGTCTCCTCCATGGAGGCGGCCAGATTTTGAACGTGGTCGTCCGTGGTCTCCATCACGCTCGCGGTCAGGTCGATCAGCTCGATAACCCTCTCGGACTTCGCGACCTCCTCGTCCGTGGTGGTGATGATCCTGCGCACGTCATGGATGGAGCTGTCAACCGCCTTCTGGATGCGTTCCAGGGCCTGCCCCGCGACGTGGGCCACCGACACTCCGTCCTCCACTCCCTCGCGGCTCTTCTGCATCGACGAGACGGCCGAGCGAGTGCCCTCGAGTATCTTCTCCACAAGGTCGGCCACCTCGCGAGCGCCCTCCTGCGACTGCTCTGCCAGCTTCCTGACCTCCTCGGCGACGACCGCAAATCCGCGTCCCGCCTCGCCCGCTCGTGCGGCCTCGATAGCCGCGTTCAACGCAAGCAGGTTCGTCTGGTCGGCAAGGCCGGTGATCGTGTCTCCCACCACTCCGATTCGCTGGGAGTAGGTGTCCAGCTGCCTGAGCTGCTCCTCCGTCTCGCGGACGGAGTCCTTGATGTTCTCCATGGTGTCGATGGTCTTCACGACCGTCTCGCTCCCCTCCGACGCCGCCTCCGCCATGTCGGTGGAGTTCTTGTCGGCGTTCGAAGCGAGGGTCTGGGCTATCTGTATAAGGCTGCTCATCTCGAGCATCACCTTGGAGGATTCGATAGCGTTCGCACGTCCTTCCCGGGTCTGCTCGGCCAGCTTCGCGTTGCTCTCTGCGACCTCGGCGGTCGTGCTGGTGACCTCCTCCGTCGACGCGGCCGTCTCCTCGGAGATCGCCGACAGGTGGACCGACTTGTCCTTTAGGTCGCGGATCATGTCTCGCTGAACGGAGATCATCTCGGCCAAAGCGTCCGCCATCAGCCCGAGTTCGTCGCGGTTGACTATCCGGAAGTCCTCGCGGTCGATGGTGAAGTCTCCGTCCCGCGCCCTCGCGGCCAGCTCCTGCACCCTGCGCAACGGCCCGGTGATGCTGCGCGTCATGATGAAGGCCACGGCGGCGCCCAGCACCACAGCTACGAGGACGGCCGCGACGATGAATCCGATCGTGGTCCCGAGGCTGCTCACCGTGTCGTTCGCTATCCTGACAGTGGCGTCGGTAGCTGTCTGCTGCAGATTGAGCGCAACTCCGGCGACGTTGATCCCGGCCTCGTCGCGCTTCTTGCCCAGTTCCTCAAGATCCCTCCAGGCGGCCAGCATTCTCTCCATGGTCGCCTGGTAGTCGTCCGCCGCCTTCTGGATGTTGTCGAGCTGGTCGAGGTTGACCTTCTGGACGGTGACCTTGCGGATCTCGGCGATATTGCCCCCTATCTCCTTGAAGCGCTCGATCCCTCTCTCGATCCGCGACGTGTCGCGCAGCGCCTGTCCCCTGAAGTTGTCCAGCCGGACGGCGGTGCCGCCCTCGGAGATCCCGTCTATCAGAACCAGCTTGTCCAGTCGCTCCGCTAGGGCCTCCTCCCCCAGATTAAGCCTTATCTCCTCGTGCATTGTCTTGAGCTGCGACTCGAAGAAGGCCTCGGTGTTGTCGACGAATGCACGCGCCGCCACGTCCGCCGCCGCCCTGATCTCAAGGATATCCTTGACCGAATCCTCGGTGAGCTTCATCATGTCGTCGTACTCGTTCAGGCTGGCCTCGACCTTCGGGAGATCCTCGCGCAGCCTGACGAGCCTCGGGGACTTGGCCGCGTGTTCCGTCGCCTCCCCGAGGTACTTCCTCGCGTTAGCGGCGTGCATGCGCCCGGCATCGTCGTACCTCTGCTCGTAGGTGTCCCCGAAGCTCCTCATCTCGTAGACCATGTCCTTGATCGAGTCGAGTACGTCGCCCGCGATGTTGGACTCCGGTACGTACTGCTCGGCCAATGCATCAGCCTCGTTCCTTACCGAGTTCATGTTCACCCAGCTCAACGCCCCCACTCCAGCGAAGATCAGCAGGAGCACCCCGAAAGACAGTGCAAGCTTCGCGCCTATCTTTATGTTCCTGAACATAAACATCCCTCCTTCAGATGAGATTGACGAAAACACTCGTCTCTCCGTGCTTTGAGAGCCTCTTGGCTTGTGTCCTGCAACCCTTGAAACGACGACCGACGACGCGCTGTTTGATCTCGATGCTCCGCGCCACGGCCGGTGTGGCCCTCTTGCGACCTCAATGCGCGTTGATCCTGCTGGTTCTACAAAATTTGAATCATGGTGAAGCGGTGTGTGATCGAGATGATTTTTACGGCAAATCTGGCGTTTAGCCTGACAAGATTATACCCAAAGGAAGCCGATTGGCAACAGGCAACCCGGCTCAACGCCCCTTCTCGGGATGACCTAGGGTGGTGCCCCGTCCGCCTCGAGCGGCAGCAGGATCTCCAGCCTGCAGCCCTCTCCCGGACGGGATGCTATCGTCATCTCCGCGCGCAGCAGGCGCGAGCGCTCGAATATGTTGGAGAGTCCTCGCTTTCCAGCGGCCCGCAGCTCCTCGAAGCCGTCACCGGTCAAGCCCTCCGCGTCGAAGCCGCTTCCGTCGTCCTGGATGGAGAAGAGCAGCCGTCCGTCCCCTATGCGCAGTTCCACCTGTATGAATCGCGCCCCGCCGTGCCGGACGGAGTTGGAGGCCGCCTCGTGGAGTATGCGCGCAAGGGCCGTCACTTGCGCTTCGTCGAAGTCGGCCCTGGTTCGCAGCAGTTCCATGTCGGCGTCCACGTCTATTTCAAGCCCCTCGTATGCTCGTGCCAGCCGCGCCGCCGTCTCCTCCAGCGCGCCGGTCAGCCCGAGCCTGGCCCAGGAGGGGGAGAGAGCCTCGCAGTAGTCCCTTATCTCCGTTGCGGTCGCCTGGGCCGCCTCCTCGGCGGTATCCAGGTGTTCGAGGGCCGGGTCGTCCGCGGTCCTCCTCGCGAGCTGTATCCTCTTGATCGCGGCGACCGCGGACTGCAGAGCGCCGTCGTGAAGCTCGCGCGCCAGCTGCCTCCTTGTGTTCTCCTGCGCCTCGACCAGGTCCGTCACGTACCGGGCCTTAAGCTCCTCCTTCTCGTATGACTCCGCCGCCAGCCTTCCTATCACCGCCGACAGGGCCGACAGCTCCGCCAGCGGGCCGTCGTAGAGGTTTACGTCCGGCTCCTTTCCCCATTTGATCAGGCCGAGGCGCTCGACGAAGCCCCGCAGGGGGAATGCAAGCAGGCGCCACAGCATGAAGACGCCGAGAAGCACCGCGGCGGAGGTCAGCATGGCAGACAGAACCCAGTTCCTCCACACCACGGCGAGCGGGGCCAGCAGATGGGTCCTAGAGACGGCGGCCATTATGAAGCTATCGCCCTCGAGGGAGCGAACCACCACGTAGAAGCTGTTTCCATCGGCGTCCTCGATCTTGAGGGGTTCTTCGTCGGCCTTCACCCCCTTCCAGAGGGGGAGCAGCCTCTCTGCGCCCGGTGTCGATGACAGCACCCTTCCTTCGCTGGAGATGAGCAGCATGCCGCCCGCCTCCGGGGTCTGCAGCGCCGGGTCCACCGACAGCATCCTGAAGCGCATTATCCGCGCCATCCTCGGCCTGTGCGGCCTGTCGGCGGAACCGGCCTCGGGCATGGTGCTGGAGAAGTTCTCGGCCAGGTCGAGCACATACGAGCGCATCATCGAGTCCATGGCCGCCTCCTGCGCCCTCAGGGCGTGCAGCGAGACGAGGAAGTTGCCCGCGGTGAAAAGGGTCACCAGGGCCAGCAGAAGCTGAAGCAGGCGGCTTTTCATCTCTCGTCGCCGCCTATCTGGTCCAGCATTATGATGCCCTGTTTGAGAGCAGTCAGCACGGCCTCCGTCTTGTTCTTCACTCCCAGCTTGGAGTAAACGGAGGTCAGGTGAGCCGCGACGGTGCGCCTTGTTATCGACAGCAGCCGGGCGGTCTCGGACGAGGGGAGGCCGCGCGCGGTCAGGAGCAGGACCTCCAGCTCCCGCTCCGACAGTTCCGGCCCTTCATCGGGGGCGGAGAGAGACAGAGAGGGGTCGAGGAAGAAGATCCCTCCTGCTGTGTCCAGGATGGCACGCCTCAGCAGCTCGAAAGGGGCCGACTTCAGCACGAACCCCATGGCCCCGGCGCGTATCGCCGCCATGACGTACTGCTGCGCGCTGTAGGCCGTGAGCATCAGGACCCTGGTGTCGAGGTCGCTTTTCGCGATGCGCGACGCTATCTCCAGGCCGTCGCCGTTCGGCATCTCTATGTCGAGCATCGCGAGGTCGGGCTTCAGCTCAAGCGCGGCCCTCCAGGCCGATTCGCCGTCCTCCGCAAGGCCGACGAGCTTGAACTCATCCTCATCCTCGAGCCAGGTGGAGATGCCGGAGCGAGTGGAGGGGTGGTCGTCGGCAAGCAGAATTCTTATGGTCACGTCGGATTCCTCCCGTTTTGCCTCGTTTTCCGCGTGTTCGCGGTGCTATGTTATTTTATCATCGACGGAGGTGATGCTTCTTGAGATCCCTCAGTCCGGATTATCACTGGTTCGAGGAAATCCTGGTCTCTCTCGTCGCGCTTCATGTTATAATTCAGGAAACGGCATTTTGGGCGTAAAAAAACCTGTAAGGAGGGTTTTTCCCCGTGGAGAAAAAGTTCACCGCGCTTGTATGCGACGACTCGGCTGTGGTGCGAAAGATCATGAACAAGATCTTGAGCGAGGGGCCTTTCAAGGCCATTCACGAGGCCAACGACGGAGTTCAGGCGGTAGATATGTACCGCGAGCATCGTCCGGACATTGTCTTTCTTGACATAGTCATGCCGGGAAAGACCGGCATCCAGGCCCTGTCGGAGATCAGAGAGCTCGACCCGTCGGCCAGGGTGGTCATGGCGTCGTCCACCGGAACAACCAAGAATCTGAAGGCTGCGATCGATTTCGGAGCGGTCGACTTCATCCAGAAGCCCTTCGAGAAAGAGGCTGTACTGGCCCTCGCACGCCGGATTTTGGAAGGAGAGTGGGATTAGTGTTCTCTCGGCTTTTCGGACAGTTTCTTCTGCAGGAGGGGATCGTATCCTCGAGCTCCCTCTCCAACGCTCTGGGCCGGCTCGGTGAGGTCCGTCCGCTGATTGGAATGCTCGCCCTTGCGCAGGGTTTTATGACGCCCGACCAGGTACTTGAGGTCAACGAGGCCCAGAAGAAGGTAGACCGCCGCTTCGGAGAGCTGGCGATCGAGAAGGGCTACCTCACAGTGCAGCAGCTTGAGTCGATAATCTCTGCCCAGAAGAGCGAGCACGTACTGTTGGGGCAGATTCTTGTCCAGGACGGGTTCATGTCCCACGAGGGCTTCCTCAAGGCGCTGGAGCTGTATCGCACCAAGGCGGGGCTGACGGACGAGGGGTACGAGGCGGTCAAGGCCAACGACGTCGATGGGGTGATCTCCTCCGTGCTGGCAGGGCAGCCGGGGGCCAGGCGACCCCTCGTCGGAAAATGGGGCTCGGTGTTCATGAAGAGCGTCATACGCTTCGTCGACCCGGGCACCGCTTTGGATCCCCTTGCGGAGGCGAGCTATTCGAACCTTCGCGGCTTCGTCCAGAGGATGAGCGGCGAGCAGAGGATCACCGTCTTCCTAGGGGCGCACGACGACGTCTACGTGGACCTGGCACGCCGATTCACGGACTTCGAGGACATCGTCTCGTACGACGAGATGGCCGAGGCCGGCGTCGGGGAGTTTCTGAATCTCGCCAACGGGCTGTTCACAGTGAACTGCTCCGACGAGGGCATAGAGCTGGACATGCATCCCCAGGAGATGGTGGAGAGAGTCTCTTCGATCGACATGCCTCGTCCGGATGCGGTCTTCCCGTTCCTGCTTCCGAAGGGGCTCCTGTGGACCGGCATACGGCTGGAACGCGCGTGGTGACGGGCTGAGGAGGCCGCGGCATGGAGTCATGGGAGGGTTGCGCCTACACTGCCCTGATAGTGTTCGGCTTCTTGATCAGGGACGGCAAGGTGCTGATCGTCCGACGGGCGAACGACCCGTACAGGGGGGAACGCACCGTGCCCGGAGGGCGGAAGCAGCGAGGCGAGTCACTTCGCCAGGCCTTGGCGCGCGAGATAAAAGAGGAGACAGGCTGTGTCGTGAAAGGCGCGGAGTACGCAGGGACGCTGCACGCCGTCGTGGAGGGCGATGAGATGGAGTACCTTTCCGTCTACTTCGTCTGCAGGAATTTCAACGGCGAGCCGCACGGCAGCGACGAGGGGGAGGTCGAGTGGATGGATGTCGACGAGAGCCTTACCGCGCCGGATATGCACCCGATCTATCGCCTCCTGATGCCGCGCATAATCGGGGGGGACTATCCGTTCGACGGCACGATGCTCGTCGAGAAGGGGGCGCCTCCCGTGTACGACATCGCCGGTCCGGTACCGAGAGCCCTGTGACCTGCTAGCCCTTCAGTTCCGATATTATATCCTTGATCAAGAGGTCGGCGGCCGAGTAGGACACTTGGCAGGTGCCGACCCTTTTGTGTCCGCCCCCTCCGTGCTTCAGCATCAGGGCTCCTATGTCGGTCTTGCACGTCCTGTTGAGGATGCTGTGCCCGCACGCGATGGCCACGTTCTGCATCTGCTTGCCGTCGACTATCCAAACGGAGGCGTTCTGCTCGGGGTAGAGGCTGTATATCAGGAACCTGTTACCTGTGTAGATGGGGGATACGCCGCGCAGGTCCGTGATTATCACGTTTCCGTTTATCCTGGTGTGAGAGTGGATCATCTCCGTGAACAGCGCCGTCTGCTCGTAGTACATCGCGACTCGCTCCTTCACGTCCGGGTGCTCCAGTATCTCGCCTATGGTCATGTTTCTGCAGTGGTTGATCAGGTTCTCCATCAGCTGGTAGTTGCTTATGCGAAACTCCCTGAACCTGCCCAGCCCGGTCCGGGGGTCGCAGAGAAAGCCCAGAAGGATCCAGCCCTCGGGGTTGAGGATCTCCTCCGCGGTCAAATTGCCCGAGTCTACTTTGTCGACTCCTTCGATCATATCATCATAACCGGGGAAGCGCTCCGCTCCGCCGTAATACTCGTAGATTATCCTGGCGGCGGACGGCGCGAGGCGGCTCTCTCCCTTGGCGTCCTGCGTCCATCCGACCCGCTCCTCCTCGGACGAGTGGTGATCGAACCACATGCCGCAGCCTGGAACGTAGGGCACGTTCGCCAGCACGTCGTTCTCGGTGGGCTGGAAGAGCCCGTCCTGGAGGTCCTTCGGGTGCACGAACTTCCAGGAATTGATGACCCCCGCCTCCTTCAGCAGTATTCCGCAGATCAGGCCGTCGAAATCAGAGCGTGTGATAAGGCGCATGTGCGACCAACTCCCCATCATATTCTACTGAACCCATTATACATTTACGGGAGGGTCCGCGCGACATCGCAAAGTCCCGACCGGTTGCCTTAATGATGGTATCATTTATCGAGCATGAGAGGAGCGAAAGCCATGCAAGAGCATCGGTTCACTACGACCGCCTGCCCGTACGACTGTCCGGACGCCTGCGCCATGAGGGGGCGCTTCGACGGGGGGAGGACGATCCTGGCGCCCAACCCGGACCTGCCGTACAGCGCCTTTCTGTGCGCCAAGGGATTGAGATGGGCGGAGAGGGCGAC
>JAAYLU010000011.1 GCA_012521675.1 Synergistaceae bacterium
CCGCGAGCGAAAGCAGGATTGCCTGTGATGCAATGAAGAGCGCCTCGTCAGCCTTAGGGTCGGGGTTGGAGGGGTCGTTCAGAAAGTCGTACAGGGTGATGTTCAGCTCGTACGGGCTGGCGGAGCCGTCAGGGTTCGCCCTGTGCGATACGAGCCCCCCGTTGGCGAGAGTTCGCTCCGCCAGCGCGGCAATCTGCGCGTTGCTCAGTATGTCCTTGGCCGGAGTCACACCGATGCCATCATGGGAGGCGATGAAGTTGAAGAAGCACGAACCGCGAGTCCGCACCCTCAGGCCGGAAGCCCATCCGGAGAGGACGGATGCGTCGCCCGTAAGGAGGGCGTGGAGGGTCAGCGGGGCTAGGGAGAAGTTGTATACCATCTGAGCCTCGTCCGTGCCTTGCCCATCCGAGCGGGGATCGCCGAAGTAGCTTATGTTCTCCTCGTGGGGGACGTTCGTCTCTGTTATCAGCATCACGTGGGGGGCGACGTCGTCCAGCACCGCCCGCCACAGCTTGATCACCGCGTGAGTCTGCGGCAGATGGATGCAGGAGGTCCCGATAGTCTTCCATAGGTAGGCTATCGCGTCCAGCCTGACTATCTCCGCGCCTTTGAGGGCGTAGTGCAGCAGTATGTCGGTCATCTCCAGCAGCACGTCCGGCGAGGCGTAGTTCAGGTCGATCTGGTCGTCGCTGAAGGTCGTCCAGACCAGCCTCTCGCCCTTGGCGGTGTCGACCCTGGTCAGCAGCGGCAAGGTCCGCGGCCGCACCACCTTGGACAAGTTCTCCCCCTCCGACACGGTGATGAAGAAGTCGCTCCACGGCGCCTCCCCGCGAGTGAAGGCGGCGAACCACTCGCTCTCCCTCGATACGTGGTTTGCCACGAAGTCCAGCATCAGGCGGTAGCGCTCGCCCAGCTCGGCTATGTCCTCCCATTCGCCGAGCTCCGGGTCGATACGCCTGTAGTCGACCACCGAGAAGCCGTCGTCCGACGAGTAGGGGAAGCAGGGTAGGATGTGCACCCCGCTGACGTACCCGGCAAGATGCTCGTCCATGAAGGAGCGAAGGGTGCGCAAAGGGTGCTCTCCCGGTGTGCTGAACTGGTCGGCGTAGGTTATGAGGATGGTGTCCCGCTCGCTAGGAATGGACTTTCTCCCGGTCGGAGCGGGTATCCTGCCCCGGTAGGAGGCCGTCAATCTCTCAAGTCGTCGGTGCACGCCCACGGCATCCTCCCCGAAGAGTTGAGCGAGCAGGGCGCCTATTCGTGCGTCGGAGTCGTTCATCGTGCGTCCTCCCTGTGGGTCATGCGGGGCGAAGCGCCTGTTTCGTGTCCGGGTCCATCCATCGGATGCTGTCGGAGGGGAGGCGAAGCCATACCCTCCCGCCGGCGCTCGCCGGAAAGGCCGGGTGCGTCGCCACTTTGATCTTATGTCCTCCGAAGGCCGCAGTCAACAAATTCTGAGCGCCCAGAGGCTCCACAACGAGCACGTCCGCCATCAGCGCGTCCGGTGCCGGCTCGTGCAGTGTCTCCAGGTTCTCGGCGCGAATGCCCAGCACCACTGGCTTGCCGTCGTATTTTGAGAGCATTTGCTGCATCTCGGCCGCTGGTGCGACGTCGAACTCACCGAGCCTGACCGTCGTTCCGTCCGGGCCTTTTCGGACCCGGCCCATCAGGAAGTTCATCGGTGGATTTCCGATGAAGCCGCCTATGAAGCCGTTCGCGGGGAAGTCGTACACCTCGGTGGGGGAGTCCACCTGCTGGATCGTCCCTCCGTGCATCACGGCGATTCGATCTCCCATGCTCATGGCCTCCACCTGGTCGTGGGTGACGTAGACAGTGGTGGTGCCTATCTTGGCAAGCAGCTGTTTAAGCTCCGCTCTCATCTCAAGCCTCAGCAGTGCGTCCAGGTTGCTCAGCGGCTCGTCCATCAGAAGCACCTGCGCCTGCATGGCTATCGCCCGCGCGACCGCGACCCGCTGCCTCTGTCCGCCGCTCATCTTCGACGGATATCGGTCCAGCATCCCCTCTATGTGTAGAAGCTCCGCGGCCCGGCGGACCCGGTCCTCGGTCTCCGATTTATCCTCTTTGCGCATCCTCAGGCCGAAGGCTATGTTGTCGAAGACGTTCATGTGAGGGAAGATCGCGTAGCTCTGAAAGACCATGGATATATGCCTCTCCCTGGGCGGAAGGTAGGTCACGTCCCTGCCGCCGATGCTTATCCGCCCCTCGTCGGCCATGCCGAGCCCGGCGATCGCCCGCAGCAGGGTCGTCTTCCCGCAGCCGCTGGGCCCAAGGAGCACCATGAACTCGTGCTCGGCCACCACCAGCGACACGTCCTTCACTGCCACGAAGTCACCGAAGCGCTTTGTGACTCCCTCTATCCTGATCTCCGACATGACCTCGCCCCCTTTCTCTCATTATTTGCTTGCCTGTCCCCACATGTTGAACAGGTACTTGCGGATGATCACGATGAAGATCACCGACGGGACCAGCATGAAGAAGCCACCCGCGAACTTGTAAGCGTCGGAGGCCTCCCTCAGCGACACCAGCACCTGGGCGGGCAAGGTGCGGTTCTTCACGGTCAACACAGTCGCGGCGAAGACCTCGTTCCACGACATTACGAATGTGAACAGCCCCGCCGCCGCTATGCCTGGAAGGGCCAGCGGCATCACCACCGTGCGGAACGCCTGCAGCGGCGTGCAGCCGAACACCTGCGCCGCCTCCTCCAGCTCGTACGGTATGCCCGCGAACACGCTGCCTATGACCAGCACAGTGGTGGGGAGTGTCAGGGCCGTGTGCATCAGGGCGAGGCTCGGTATGCTGTCGAAGATGCCGAGGCTGATGAATGTGACCGCCAGCGGTATCGAGAGTATTACCACTGGAAAGGCTCGCACGGCCAGGATCGATAGCCGGAAAGTTTCCCGCCCGCGGAATGAGTATCGCGATAGGGCGTACCCGGCCGGGGCGGCGATCAGGGTCGAGAGCCCCAGTGTCAGCAGTGCGACGACGACGCTGTTCACTAGGCCGGGCAGAATGCCGTAGGAATCCAGGAAGAAGCGCATCGTGTCGAAAGAGAAGGGGATGAAAGGGAGCGCCCCCTTGGGGAAGCTCCTCATCGCCTCGGGCGTCGTCAGCGCGGTCGACGCGATCAACCATATAGGAAGCAGAATCCACAGGGACAGGAGGATGGCGACCAGGTAGGTAAAAGCCCGTTTTATCGCAAGGCGGCGCTTCGCCCTCGCCCGCACCCTCTCCATCTCGTCGGAGACCCGGACGCTCATGATACCGCCTCCTCCCCTCCGCGCACGGTGCGCAGATAGAACACGGCGCTGACCATCGACAGCAGCAGTATCAGCCCCGAGTAGGCCGCCGCCGCGTTCATGTTGCGAAGGGCGTAGTACTGCCGGTAGGTCTCGTTGGCCAGAACTGTCACCACGTCCCCGCCGCCGAGAGCTATGACGACGGCGAAGACTTGCAGCGCAAGGATCGTCCTAAGAATGAGGGCCACCTGGATGCTCGGCTTGAGCAGCGGGAGGATGACGTACCTAACCCTCTGCCACAGGCTGGCCCCGAAGAGCTCGGCGGCCTCCAGCACCTCCTGCGATATCGCCTGCAGACCCGATACGACGATCACCATCACAAGAGAGGTCGCGCGCCACACCTCGGCTATCCACACGGCAACCAGGATCCAGTGGCGGGTCGCGGCTGTCAGGTAGGGCTGAGGGCTTGAGATCAGTCCGAAGGTGTAGAGCAGGCTGTTGAGAAAGCCGTTCTGCGTGAAGATGGACGACCAGACTATCCCCACCGCGAGGTCGGACGCAGCCAGCGGGATTGCGAATATCGCCAGGAAGACCAGGTTGAATCTGATGCGCGACTGTATCACCAGCGCCATCACGATCGCCAGGACGAGCTGCACCGGTATGATCAGCAGCATGAGCAGGAAGGTCGTCCACAGCGCGGAGCGGAAGAAGCGGTCCTTGAGCATCCTGCGGACGTGAAGCAGGGTGAAGCGTCCCGTGTCGCCGATGCCGACCCTTCCGCTCTCGCCGTCCGAGTAGATCTGCAGATTTCGCCCCTGTGCCCACCCGGAGACGCTCTTTTCGTCGCTCGTGTTCTTGACCAGGTACCAGACCTCCTGCGAGCCCCTCCGCAGGATAGTCGCCTCCGCCCTTGCAGGCAACTCGCCGACTGCCTCGCCGAGCTCGTCGGGCGTCTCGTGCAGAACAGTCCCCTGTCCGGCGGACGCACCAAGGCGGGGCCGGACGGTGCCCAGCACCGGGGCGCCCGATGAGTCGGTCTCGCGGATCCTGATTCGGCTCTCCGGTATCCACCCGCGGACCTCTCCGATACCCTCGTCCTTTCCCTCGACGAAGAACCATATGTCGCCCCCGTCGGACTCCTCCGCGGACAGGGGGACAACCCGCCGCTCCATCACGGATATTCTTGCTCCCTGCTCTACCGTTCCGACCGAGTCCTCACCTCCCGGGGAGTCACGGAGCGAAAGAAGCCCCTGTTCCTCCCAGACGGCCAGCCGGATAGCCTGGGTCATGGGCCAGGCGAAGAAGAGCAGCAGGTAGAGCAGCGCGGGCGCGATCAGAAGATAGGGGGTCCACTTGAAGCTCCTGCGCCCCGAGGCGCGAAGAGGGCTTGCGCTCACTTTCACCACCTTCTTTCGAGACGGGGAGAGCCCGAACCGTACGGGCACTCCCCGAAAAGAGCGCGTTTGTCTTTTAACGCGGCAGCACCTTGCTCGGTCCGTCGGAAGCGGGATCGGGCGGCCACGCCGGGGCGCCGGTCTCGTCCATCAGGAGCTGAAGGTTCGTGGCCTCCTCTTCGAGCACCTTGCCGACATCCTCTCCGTTCAGAACCGTTCGGTCGAAGGCGTTGCGGAAGATTTGGTTTATCTCTCCGCCTCTCGCCCCCAGCCCCACGGGCAGCAGCGCCGCGATCGCGTTTGGCGAGCTCGCCTGGGTGTTGACCGCCTCCATCTGCATGGCGATCCCCTTGGGAAGGCGAGATGTGTCAACTCCGCCGACCGCCGGGAAGAAGCCGAGCTCGTTCAGCACTCTGGCCTGCACGTCAGGCCGTGTCAGATACTCGATGGCCTGATTGGCGGCTTCGGGGTTCGGAGCGGCCTTCGAGATGGCGAGCCCCACTATCACCGGCATGTAGCCAAGCCCCGCGGGGCCGGCGGGCGCAGGGAAGGCCACGAACTCGTCCGGTTTCTCCGCAAAGGCCGGTAGCAGGCGCGCGGTGTGGTCGAACGCCACCCATACCTCCTCTTTCAACAGCGGCTCGTGCATCAGGTTGTAGTTGATCGACTCCGGGTGGACGTAGGGCCACAGATCCGACTTCATCCACTCGAGCATCGCTATCGCATCGACGCTCTGGAACTTGCCGACCATTCCCCCGGTGAACGAGGGCCACAGATAACCCTGCAGGAAGCGCTGGAAGAGCCCCGCATGAGGCAAACCGAGCAAGGGTCTCCCCTCCGCCTCATAGAGGGCCTTGCTCCAGTCGGCGAGCTGCTGGTACGTGATGGTGTTCAGATCCACCCCCTCGGGCAGATAATCGAGCGCCTTTTTATTGGCGGCCATGATGTAGGTCGCCTGCATCCAGGGGATGTAGTACAGTGTGTCCTCGCTGCCCAGGAGCCCGGTCTGCATGTAGGCCTGCGCGAACTCCCGACTATCGCCCAGGTCCTCGGCCAGGTCGACCAGGTTGGCGAGAGCGTTCGCCTGCTGCAGAGGGGGGAAGGAGCCGTGCAGAGCCCCTATCAGGCCCAATGTCCCCTTGCCCGCCTTGGTCTCCGCTATCACAAGGTCGATCATGGGCCCGTCGTTGGAATCGGCGGTATAATCGAAGCCGCCGTCCTTCAGAATCTCGCGGAACTTAGCCTGCTCCTCCACCGGCGCGAACTGGGTGGAGAAGAACACCAGGCCGGAGAGCCCGGATGCAAACGCCGCGCCGCCCCACAGGACCGCGCTCAGCGTGAGCAGAGCGGCCAGCGTCCGAGTTCCTTTCACGCGCATTTTCATGACATTCCTCCTTGTCCACACATGCTCCCGCGCCGTAAGGGCGCTCTTCACAGAGGGTGCACGGCAAAGCGGGAGCCTTTCATACCTCAACCGACTCTCGGACTTTCCTTCAAGATACTTGCCAACTCTCGCCATCACCCCCCGTCTCAACTGTGGACCTCCGAGGCGCGCCGCAGGACGACCGGACGATAAGTCGCGGTGCCAGTATCTCGCCCCTCGTGTCCCGCGCCTCTCCCGCGATCAGGTCCACCAGCTTCTCGCAGACCATCCGCCCTATCTCGTAGATGGGCTGCTGCACGGTCGTCAGAGGGGGGTGTGAGTGCTCAGCCATGGGGATGTCGTCGAAGCCGGTCACGGCGACGTCCCCACCCACCGAAACGCCCCGCTCGTGCAGGGCGCTCATCGCGCCGAGCGCCATCAGGTCGTTGCACGAGGCTATCGCCGTGGGGATTTCTGGCTCCTCGAGCAACTTCATCGCAGCCTCGTAGCCGCTCTTTTGAGTCAGGTCGCCCTTGACGATTCGCAGTTCGTCCGGGTCCAGGCCGTGCTCGGCCATCGCCTGGCGAAGTCCCTCCAGCCTGTGCCCCATGAATAGAAGGTCCGGTGGCGAGCTAAGAAAGACCATCCGCCTGTGACCGAGCCCGATCAGGTGATCTCCGACGAGCCTCATCCCCTTCACACTGTCCACGTCGACGAAGGGAAAGCCGGCCGCGCTCTCCGTGCGGCCGAAAGCCACGAAAGGCACCGCTGACTCTACGAGCCAGTCTATCCGCGGATCCCTTCGCCTCGTTCGGACAACGACAAAGCCGTCCACCTGTCCGCCGCTCACCTTGCGCCGGTACAGCTCCATCTCTCCCTCTCCCGGCGACTGCACGGAGAGGAGCAGGTCGTAGCCGCGTTCTGCGGCCATATTTCCTACGCCGGTCAGAAATTCGGTGAAGAAGGGATCGGAGAAGCGAGGGCCTACAGTGGGAAGGATCAGGCCGATAGTCCGGGAGCGACGCTTCTGCAGCGATCGCGCCAGGGCGTTGGGAGTGTAGTTCATCTCGCGCGCCGCGCGCCGCACCAGCTCCCTGGTCTCCTCGCTGACGTCGCCGTACCCGGCGAGCGCGCGCGAGACAGTGGTTATGGACTTTCCAGTGCGTTCCGCGATGTGCTTCAGGGTGACTCGCATATCGACCCCTCCCAAAACGTTTTGGATTGCCAAGCAGTCTAATCCAAAACGTTTTGGATGTCAACCGCAAAAGATAGAAATTTGCGACTGCTCTTCTCGGACGAAATTGAAAACCTCCTCTTGGCGGTCGATCTTCTAGGGTATAATGACCCCGGAAGTCCAGTGGAGCATGAGCGGCTACGATTTTTTTGGAGAGGTGATCGATTTGAACAGAGACGAGATCCTGCAGAAATTCGTATGCACCCCCAGCAGGGTGGCGATCGTGGGGGCGTCCCCAAAGACCGAGAGGCCCGTATTCCGAGTTATGAACTACCTGTCCGGCGCGGGCTTCACCCTTTTTCCGGTAAACCCTGCCTATACCGGAGCGGAGATCTTGGGCCTGACGTGCAGGGCGGACTTGGCATCGCTCGAGGAGAGAGTGGATGTTGTGGCTCTATTCGTCTCCGCCGACAAGCAGGCCGGCATCGCCCGCGACTTGAAAAATATGTCCGACAAGCCGGTGGTATGTTTTCAGCCCGGGTCGGAGAATAAGCCACTTGCCGAATCGCTCGCGAAGGACGGCTACCCGGTTCTGGAGCACTGCCTTATGGCGGCTCACATGAACGAGTGCGGCGCTTGATATTTATTGTTGCTTAAAAGACTGTGTTCGGTATATAATTCGCTATTAGTGATAAGTTGTAGATAAGCGTCGGAATCCTGCGATCCAACCTGTCCGGCGTGACTTCCATATTATTCAGGAGGTGTCCGGTGTCCTCCGAGGTTCCTTTTACCATTCGAGTGCGATACGGAGATACAGATCAGATGGGCGTCGCATACTACGCCAACTACCTGTACTGGTTCGAGATCGGCAGATCCGAGTTCTGCCGGGCTCACGGAAGGTCCTACGCCGACTGGGAGGCGGAGGGCATGTTTCTCCCCGTGGTCGAGTCGCACTGCCGTTACAGATACCCCGCACGTTATGAAGAAGAGATCACAGTGTTCACAAAGATAGGCGAACTGAAGGCGGGAAGCGTCGTCTTCAAATGCCGCATCGAGAGGACCTCGGACGGGAAGCTGCTGGCCGAGGGATGGACCCGCCATGCGTTTGTCGACGCAAGAGGCAAGGTGTTGCGTGGTAATAACCCCATGCGCAAGTGGATAGAGGCGCTGAGGGATGATGGAGGTGTCGCGTAGAGTGAGTGCCAGGGCCATACTGCTTGGAAATGAAGCGATAGCCAGGGGGATTGTCGAGGCGGGGTGTCTAGTCGCCACGGCCTACCCCGGTACGCCGTCGTCGGAGATCCTTCCGGCGGTGGCAAAGTACGCCGACGAGCTGGGCGTGCCCATGTCGGTGGAGTGGGGGGTCAACGAAAAGGTGGCCTTCGAGGAGGCGGCCGCCGCCTCGTTCACGGGGGCCAGGGCCTGCGCCGTGATGAAGCAGGTCGGGCTCAACGTCGCAGCGGATCCGTTCATGAGCATCGCACACTACCAGCTCAAGGGAGGGCTGCTGCTTGTGTCGTCGGACGACCCGGGGCCGCACAGCTCCCAGACGGAGCAGGACAGTCGCTACTTCGCCATGTTCGCCAAGGTTCCCTGCTTCGATCCGGCGACGGCGGAGGAGGCCAGGGAGATGGTCTTCGACGCGTTCGACCTGTCGGAGCGCTTTGCCATCGTGACGATGTTGCGCCCGAGCGTGAGGGTGGATCACTGCCGCCAGGACGTCGAGGAGAGGATAACCCCTCTTAAGCCTGGCGAGGTGAAGTTCGAGAAGGATCCGTCGCGCTGGGCGTGCCTTCCCGCATTCGTCAGGATCAACCATCCCAAGCTCAATCAGAAGATGCTGGACATACGCGAGGCGTTCGAGACGGAGTTCTCCAAGTACAACTACGAGGTTCCCGCAAAGGGCGCGGCGAAACTCGGGATAGTGGCATCCGGCTCCGCCTTCGCGGTGGTCAAGGACATACTTAAGGGCGCGGGTCGCGATGACGTGTCGATCCTGAAGATAGGCACGCCTCACCCGCTGCCTGTCAAGATGGTTAACGACTTCATCTCCCGCCACGAGAAGGTGCTCTTCCTGGAGGAGACCTACCCGGTTATGGAGATGCAGCTTCCGGACCGCACCGGCATAATGGGGCGCTGGAACGGAGTGGTGCCCGGTGCCGGGGAGCTTCTGCCAGAGGTGATCGCGGACCTCGTTGCCAAGGCCCTCGGGGACGATTCTCTGTCCGTCCGGGCAAATCCTCTTCTGAAGGAGGCTCTCGAGGAGCTGAAGATAGTCCCGCGCAGGCCGATGCTCTGCCCGGGATGCCCGCACAG
>JAAYLU010000012.1 GCA_012521675.1 Synergistaceae bacterium
CAACGGCACCAGGCCGGATTTGGAAGTGGAATCGACCTCGTCATACTTGAAAGCCGCGACCAGCTTCTGCAGGTCGGCTGCCAAGCCGGAGAGCTCTTCGGATCCCTGGGCCACTCTCTCCGCCGCCGTGCCGACCTCGACCATCTGCCCTCTCACCGTGTCCGCGGACTCGGCGGAGTCGTTCACCCGCGAGGCTATGTTCTGCACAGCGCTCGCTATCTCCTCGCTGGAGGCTGCCTGCTCCTCCGCGACGGCCGCCATGTCCTGCGTCGCAGAGGCTATCCTGGACAATGCCTCCATCATCTGGTCTATGGTATCGCGGGTCTCCTCCGCCAGGTTGCTGGACTCGAGCGAGTCCTTCGCGTTGTTTTCGGCCGCCGACACGACCTCGTCGAGGTCCTTCGTGATTATCGAGGCCAGATCGGCGATCTTCTGCGCCGCCTCGTTGCTCTCCTCGGCAAGCTTGCGGACTTCCTCCGCGACAACCGCGAAGCCTCGTCCGGCCTCTCCCGCGCGGGCCGCCTCTATTGCGGCGTTCAAGGCCAGCAGGTTGGTCTGGTCGGCTATGCCGCCTATCTGGGCGACGAAGTTCTGGATCTCGCGCGCCCTGTCTCCAAGGCTCTTGACCTCCTTCGCCGACCCGTCGGCATCCGAAGCCACCTTTTTGATGCTGGCGACGGCCCTGCCTATCGCCTTAACCCCGTCCTCGCCGGCCGTGCGGGCCTGCTCGACCTCTCCCGCCATGTCGGTGCTCTTCTGCGCGGATGACTGTGCGCCGCTTGCTACCTCCTCGACCGATGCGGTTATCTCCTCGGTTGCGGCGGCCAAATTCTCCATCTGGGATGAGACGTCGTCTGCGCCCACGCGTGACTCCTCGACGCCGGCATTGGCTTCCTGCGCCAGGGCGGAGAACTCCTGCGAGGTCTCGCCGATCCTGTCCGTGGCGGCGACGATTCCCGACACGAATCCGATAAGCGCGTCCTGTATCTTCATGATGCTATCGGCCAGCTTCTCGAACTCGTTCTTCCTGTATTCGAAGAGCCAGGCCTTCGATTGGTCGAAGGTAATATCTAGCGTGGCGATCCTCTGCATCACTTCGATGAGTGAATTGAGAGGCCTGTTGATCGAACGGGCCACCAGCAGTCCGAGCAACGCTCCCATGATGACTGCCGTGACCGCCGTGCCGATCAGAAATCGCTTGGACGCTGCGACCACCACCTTGTTTTCCTCGTCCGCCTCCTCTGCTGCCGCGATGCAGTAGTTGGAGATCTCGCGTATGGCATACCTGTAATTGTTATTGGCTTCGACGACATGTTGCGTGTAATAATCATAGGCCTCGTCGTCCTTGTTCTCCAGCGCCAGCTTGATCACCTCGTTGCTGCCGCGCCGGAACTCCGCGAGGTGTTTTTTAGCCTCCTCGAGCTTGCCCCTCTCAAACTCGTCAAGCTCGGTGTTTCCGTAGTTCTCCAGGTTCTTGTCGTTCAGCCTTCTGCGCCTTTCTATCTCCTCAACATGGGCTTGGATTTCATTATCGTCGTCGGTGAGTATCATGTTCAGCTGAGACGCGATAATCGCCTGGAAGTTCGTCCTGGAGTCGTTCAGCCACTGAATCGGCAGCACGCCCCTCTCGTACATCATGTCCAATCCCACTCCCGCCTCGTCCAGATGGGTGTAGCCCACCCACGAGGCGATCGCGGTGAAGAGACAGAGGAGCGCGGTAAGAAGTAAAAGACGCGTGCGTATGGTCATGTCTCTGAAAATGCTCAACATATCACATCACTCCTTATATTTTTACCGGGTAATCTGAACTTGGAACAGTGAACGGGGACCGGACAGGGACGTGCGCGATCTCGATGACGCGAAGGCGGAGATCTCACCGGGATGCGTCGCTGCGTAATGCACGACATATTGCGTTCTGAGAAGTAAACGTGAAAAGCCGGTTTGAATCGAAGAGCGGGAGGGAAGCTGTGGTTGTACTTATCTGAAGCAGGGTCGATGTGACATCCTGGTGAAAATGCAAATATAAAGCCGTCCTGATAGGACGGCCGCGTCCTTCCCGGCGGGGACAACGTCTTCACGGCGAAGGCATCCAGCCCCGCCGTTTTTGGTCGCAGGGCTCCTTCCATGGTGAGCATTACTCTCCCTTTAGGTTAGAATATGAAGCAAAAGTCCGATAAGACTATGCTTTAGAACATATTTTAGCCTTATCGGTTGAATTCGTCAAGAGTAAAAAACTCATTAATATTGTAAAAAATTATCCAGCTGTGCTCCCATCTCCCGCCGCGCTATATGAGCAAGATCATCAGCATCCCCTTTTAGCGGAGAATCTTTACCGGGATTCGGCGATTCCAGCCGCGTTTCGCCACGAGACCACTGCGTGTCCATCCCTCTGATACTCCTCGTCGCCGCCGTAGACCAGGTATGTTTCGCCCGCGTCCCTCCCGGCTATCTCACTCCATCGATTCAGCCCCCGGAGTTGCTCGCTCGTGACGGTCTTTCCCGACTTAACTTCCACTCCGTCCAGCAAACCGTCGTTTTCGATGATGAAGTCAATCTCGAAGCCGCTTCCATCCCTCCAGAAGTAGAGCTCCGGCTCGAGTCCCTCGTTCAGGCGGACCTTGAGAAGCTCGACCGCCACCATGTTCTCGACTATCGCGCCCCGCAGCGGATGAGTCTCAAGGTGGGACTCGTCCCGTATTCCCAGCAGATGGCAGAGAAGCCCCGTGTCCAAAAAGTAAAGCTTTGGCGTTTTGACCAGGCGCTTGTTGAAATTGCGGAAGTACGGGCGCAACAGGAAGACGATGGAGCCCGCCTCGAGGACGGAGATCCATGCCTTGGCAGTGTTGTGCACCACGCCGCACTCGGCCGAGAGAGAGGAGAGGTTGAGCAATTGTCCCGCCCGCCCAGCGCAGAGGCGAAGGAATCGCTGAAACGCGGAGAGGTCCCTGACGTTGAGCAGGGATCGAACGTCCCGCTCTAGGTAGGTGGCAGTGTAGCTCACCAGCCACGATGATGCCTCCACGTCTCGGACGTGCAGCGGCGGGTATCCGCCCTTCAACGCTGCTGTGTCGAGCTCTGCAGGTAGCAGGGAGGCGCTTTTCAACTCGTCGAAGCTGAAAGGAGGCAGGTGAAGCAAAGCGGTTCTGCCTGCGAGGCTCTGTGTGATGCCCTCCACTAGGTGGAAGTGCTGAGAGCCTGTGAGAATGAAGAGTCCCATCCTGCCGTCAAAGTCCAATCGCTCCTGCAGGTAGGAGAAGAGCCACGGGGCGTGCTGAGCCTCGTCGAGGATCGCTCCGTCCGGGAAGCGATCCAGGAAGCCTCGCGGGTCGTCCTTGGCGAACTCTCGCTCATCGGGATTCTCAAGAGAGACGTACAATTTTTGGGGGAAGGTATGGCGGACGAATGTCGTCTTGCCTGACTGCCTCGCCCCCGTCACGGCGATGCACGGGAAACCCCGGCTCAAGTCGATCGCTTTCTGCTGCATGTGTCTTTCTATATACATCGCGATCCCCCCTAACTCGGCATCCATAGTACACGTTTCCTCTGCAAATTGTCAATTGAATTGCCAAATAGCATGGGATCTGAGGCGGCAACAGGGCGAAACTGAGATCCCTCCGGTGCTTTGCACCGTTCGGGATAAGCGATCGACAGTGCGAAGCCTCTGGCGCGCAACTGCCGGAAGGCTCGCTTCGCCTGTCGCCTGCTTGGATCCCTCGTCACCTGCGGCTCCCCGGGATGACAGGAAGGGCGTTCGCTCGGGGTGACAAGGTAGGCGGCGGCTCCCCGGGACAACAAGGCGTGATCATCCCGAGCGAAGGCGAGGGATCTCGATCCTCCCTACGCGGGGACTATCATCGGTATCCCTTTGTAGTGGACTATTTCAACCGGAATGCCGTACACGTCGTGAACCAGGTCTGCCGGCGCGTCCGCCGGCGTGCAGACGCCGGCGATCGAGCCGTCCTTTAAGAAGAGCAGTCGGTCGGCGAATCTGAACGCGGTGTTCAGGTCGTGCATGCACAGAAGGGCGGCGACTTTTTTCTTCCTAACAATGCCCTTAAGAGTCGCCAGCATCTCGAGCTGGTTCTTCAGGTCCAGGCTGCTGGTCGGCTCGTCGAGCAGCAGCACTCGCGGCTCCTGCACTATTGCGCGGGCCAGCAGCACCTTCTGAAATTCCCCGCCGCTCAATTCGTCAAGGTATCTCAGAGCCAACCCCTCCAGAGACAGCCCCTCAAGCGCCGAGTGAACCATCCCCAGGTCGGATTTCTCGACGGACCACCCAAGGTGCGGATGGCGCCCGAGCAGCACCGCATCGAACACGGTGAGCCGAACCTGCTCGCCCCTCTGCGGCACGTAGCCGAAGAATTTGGCTCGCTCCCGCGGCGAGCATGAGGCTGCGTCCCTCGCCTCGATAAGCACGCTTCCACCGGACGGGCGCAGAATCCCGTCTATGACGCGAAGTAGGGTGGTCTTGCCCACGCCGTTCGGGCCGAGCAGGGCAGCCATCTCACCCTCGGCGAGGGAGAAGGATACATGCTCAAGCACCGGCACGCCTCTATAAGAGAAGGAGACTCCGTCAACGGTCAGTATCACGGCCTCTTCCTCCTCGCTATCAGCGCCAGGAAGACGGGTGCACCCAGGAAAGCCGTGAACACGGACACGGGCAGAGTGCGCGGCGCGAATGCGACCCGAGCTCCCGTGTCCGCCGCGAGCAGCAGCAGCCCTCCCGCGAGCACCGACCCCGGCACCAGGAACCTGTGGTCCGACCCCAGGAATCGCCTGAGCATGTGCGGGCTTACCAGTCCGACGAAGCCTATCACCCCGAGCAGGGCAACCGTCACGGAGGCGAGCAGAGAAGCCGCAACCATCGCCTCCAGCCGTATGCGCGGTGCGGAGACCCCGAGCGACAGGGCGGTCTCGTCCCCGCTGTCGATTGCGTTGAGGTCGAAGCGGCGCGCGAAGAAGAGGCAGAGGACCGCGAGCAGCAGGCCACCCATCAGCGGTACGTCCCGCCAAGACGCTCGCGACACGTCCCCGAAGGTCCAGAAGACGGTCGCGGCGAGCTGGCTGTCGTCCGCGAAGTACTGCAGGAACATAGTCCCAGCGGTGAAGAGCGAGCTCAGCGCTACCCCGGCGAGCACCATAACGTCCGGTGTTCCCCTGGTGACGGAGGCGATCGCAAGCACGACCGTCATGCAAACGAGCGCGGAGGCGAAAGCAGCGCCCGTGGTCAGCCACGGGTTGACGATCGTTACTGCGTTCACAGCGGTGCTCTGCATGCTCCCAGTGCCGAGCACGATAATCGAGAAGGCCGCACCGAAAGCGGCCGCGTTTGAGATCCCCAGTGTGAAGGGGGAGCCGAGCGGGTTGCGAAGCACCGACTGCATCGCAACCCCGGCCAGCGCCAGAGCTCCTCCTGCGAACAGCGCCGCGAGCGCCTGAGGAAGCCTGATGCCGACCACGATTATCCGCCACTTCGGCTCTCCGCCGCCCAGAAGAGCGCGCACCACCTTGAGGGGGGGGATGGAGACCGCCCCCCACGAGATGGACATCACGAAGGCCAGCGCGCACAGAGCGCCGAGCGCGACCAGGAAGAGCCTCTTTCGCCCAATGTGCCGCTCGTACCCGGCGGCGGAGCGTGCCTCCATGCTCAAGCGCTACTCTCCTGCCTCGATCCGGGAAAGAGCGAACCCGGAGAAGTAGTCGTTCATTGTCTGGAATACCGGCTTGTCCACCAGGAAGGTGTAGATCTCGTCGGCCATCGCGACCGGGTCCACGTCCTCGAAACTGTCGGGGTAAAGCGTCTTGCCGACGAAGTAGGTGTTGGCCAGCACCGAGCCGAAGTTGAGCGAGTAGGCGTTGTACGGCAGCACGCCGAAGACCCTGCCCTCGACTACGGCTGTCAGGGCGGAGATCGCCGGGTCGTCGCGGAGCTGCTGAAGGCCGTTCGCTTGCTCGCCGGCCGTGATGGTGCTCAGGTCGACGAACAGCACCTCCGGGTCCCACTCCAGCAGCTTCTCCTTCGCTATCTCGACCACCTGTCCGCCCTTCTGCCCCGGTGCCGCCGCCACGTTCTTCGCGCCGGTGTAGACGAATGGGGGATAGTTCGGCTCAGTCGAGGTGAAGCCATGAGCCCCGCGCGACGCCACCCCGCCGACGTAGCAGGTCGGACGCTTATCGTCGGGGATGTCTGCGGTCCTTCTGGCGAGATCGGCCAGGTGCCGCTCGAAGAAGGCCACGACCTCCTCCGCTCGCTCCTCCCTGTCGAGAATCCTACCCATCAGGCGCAGGGAGCCGTAGAAGTCATCCTTCTTGTCCGTCAGGTTGCCCGGCTCCAGCCCGACCACCGGTATGCCGGTCTTCTCCGTCAGCACGTCCGGGTGAGGTCCGGCGAGAGGAGAGACCTTCAGGATCACCTGCGGCTGAGGAGATAGGCCCGCGATCAGCTCGGGGCTGTCCAGGCCGCGGAACTCGCCGAATATCGGGAGGTCGCCGAACTGGGGGTTTGCGATGTTGTAGGGGCGCGACAAGACCAGCACGCCAAGGTCGGGGGTCTTCTTCTCGGCCGAGTCCACCGCCACGACCCTGTCCTGCGCCTCCAGGTAGACGACCAGTCTAAGGCAGCCGGAGCCGGAGGCTATGATGCGCTCGGGCGACTCGGCCACGACGACCGAGCGGCCCAATGTGTCGGTCACAGCGATCTCCCCGGCGAGCGCGGGGAGGGCCGACAGGCATAGAAGTACGAAAAGAGATGAGATGCACGCTTTGCGAAACACGAAAACCCTCTCCTTTTTGAGATAGCGTGGTTGATTCCCCATCAATAGTAGCACGAAAATATCTATTTGTGCCATCAGCCATCATGATATTCAAGGGTGGTTGACAAGAACGTTCTTTTTGTGCAATATAACGCACATGAATGTCGCTTCGCCGGGAGGAAGATATGGATGGAAACTCTCGAAAAGATCGTCGCGGAAAACCTGAAGGGTCTTCGAACCAGGCGCAAACTCAGTCTCGACAAGGTTTCTGCTCTTACCGGAGTGAGCAAGAGCATGCTGGGCCAAGTCGAACGCGGTGAGTCGAGCCCGACGCTACAGACGGTCTGGAAGATAGCCAACGGCCTGCGCATCCCGTTGAGCGAGCTGACCGACGCGCCTGTTCCCGAGACGGAGTCCTTCTCCAAGGATCGGGTGGCGCCGATACTGGGAGACAACGGGAGGTTCAGGGTATACCCGATATTCCCGTACGACGGAAGAAATCGTTTCGAATTCCTGTCCATAGAGATGGACAGGGGGGCGTTCTCATCCTCCGAGCCGCATATCGACGGCACGGTCGAGTATGTCCACGTTTTCGAGGGAGAGATCGTCATCATGGCGGGTGACGAGGAGCGATGCCTGGGGTGCGGGGACTCGATGAAGTACAGGGCCGACAGGCCGCACTCATACCACAATCCGGGAGAGGGGAGATCGACGCTCGCGATGGTCATCCTCTACCCGGAGGAGAATGTATGAAAGGAGACCAAACCATGAGCAGCAGTGAACGCACAGAGCGGGCGCGCCAGGAGTATGTGAATGGAAAACCGTCCGTGAGCTGCCTCCGGGCGGCGATCTGGACCGAGTCCCACAAGGAGACGGAGGGCGAGGCCACGCCCGTGAGGAGGGCGAAGGCCTTTGCCGCGGCTTGCGATCGGCTCCCAGTGATCATCTTCCCCGGCGAGCTGATCGTCGGCGTATCGGGCGAGTTTCGGCGTTCGGCCATCCTGACTCCCGAGTTCTCGTGGATGTGGGTGGACCGAGAGATGGACTCGTTCGACTCGCGTCCGCAGGACCCCTACAGTATGAGCGAGGAGCAGAGGAAGTTCGCTCGGTCGGAGATCTGGCCTTATTGGAAGGGGAAGTCGCTCGAGGAAGCGTTCCTCAAGCGCCTACCGGAGGACACGGCGCGCCTGCTGGTGGACACCGGCATACTGGACAATGACTCGAAGTGGAGGCAGGCCGTGGGTGAGATCACCCCGGACTATCAGGACGTGCTCTTCCCGAAAGGCTACAGGCGAATACGCGACGAGGCTGCGGCTCACCTAGAGGCGACGAGGCCCGACTCGCTCGAGAACCTCGATAAGCGCGACTTCTACCAGTCCGTGATTATAGCCTGCGACGGGATTATGCGCCTTGCTGAGAGATACTCCGAGGAGGCTCGGAGGCTCGCCGAGGAGGAAAGTGACCCGGTTCGGCGCGACGAGCTGATGGAGATCGCTGCGAACTGCGTCAGGGTGCCGGCGGAGCCGCCAAGAACTTTCGCCGAGGCCTGCCAGTTCGTCTGGTTCGTACAGCTCGGGGGTATCCTGTCAGAGAACCCGCTGGCCCTCAATCCCGGCCGGTTCGACCAGTATATGTATCCGTACTACGCAGCCGACGTGGAGACCGGGCGCCTGACCCAGGAGCGCGCGCTGGAGCTGGTCGAATGCCTGTGGATCAAGCTGTCGGAGTGGGTCTGGACGATCTCCTCCAACACAGCGAACTACTTCGCCGGGTACAACCAGTTTCAAAACCTGACCGTCGGCGGGCGGAAGAGGGACGGAAGCGACGGCACGAACGACCTCTCCTATATCTGCCTGAAGGCCACGGAGGGGGTCAAGACTCACCAACCGGGTCTGAGCGTGCGCATCTCCACCGACTGTCCGGACGAGTTTCTGATGGCCGTCTCGAAGCTGGTGTCCACCGGGATGGGATTTCCCGCTATTCACAACGACCAGGCGGGGGCGCAGATGCTGCTTCAGGCCGGGTACGAGCCAGAGGACGCCAGGGACTGGAACAACTGCGGCTGCGTGGTCCCTCACTTCCGCAAGACCGGGGAGTGGACCTCGGCTGTGAACGTGAACTTCGGTGCGGCCATGGAGTATGCCCTCAACGAGGGGCGAAGCCGTCTCACCGGCGAGCCAATGGGGCTTCCCGAGAGGGCGGCCGAGGGGTTTGCGTCGTTCGACGAGGTCAAGGAGGCCTTCCTGCGGCAGCTAGCCAACCTGGTCGATCACGCTGTTATCGGCACTTTGACGGCGCAAAGGCTGCACATGGAGATGGTCCCCAGGCCTTTCCTCTCGACCTGCGTGGATGGATGCATGCAGAGTGGAAAAGACCTGTCGAAGGGGGGAGCGGTGTACAATGTCGGTCCCGTGCTCACCGGCATCGGACTTGGCGTGGTCGCCAACTCCCTCGCAGCCGTCAGGAGACTCGTCTTCGAGGAGAAGGCATGCACGATGAAGGGGCTGTGCGCCGCCCTGGACGCCGACTGGGAGGGTTACGATGAGCTGCGCGAGCGCGCCCTCGCCGCTCCGAAGTACGGCAACGACGACGACGAGGTCGATTCACTGGCGAGAGAGATCTCCGACTTCTACTACAGGACGACCAGAAGTTTCAGGGACGTCTTCGCCTCTCCCTTTAACTCGGCTTTCATGGGGATCTCCAACTATGTCCCGACCGGCAAGGTGGTGGGCGCGCTGCCCTGCGGCAGGAGGGCGCGGGCGCCTCTGTCCGAGGGAGTCTCCCCCTTCGCGGGCACGGATGTGTCCACCCCCCTGGCGGCCATGCGTTCGGCGGCCAAGGTGAACCACGATGTCCAGACGGGCGGAACGCTGCTGAACCTGAGGTTGAACAAGGAGATAGTCTCCACGCCCAGGGGTCTGCGAAACCTCGGCGCTATGATACGGGCCTACTTTTCGCTCGGGGCCTTCCACGTCCAGTTCAACACCATATCCACGGAGCAGCTGCGCGCGGCGCAGGCCAGGCCGGAGGAGTACCGGGATCTCCTGGTTCGGGTGGCCGGGTACAGCACCCAGTTCGTGAACCTCTCGCGCGAGATGCAGGAGGCGATCATCGCAAGGACGGAACATGCGGTCATCTGAGTCGGTCACGGAGGGGGAGAGAATCTGTGTCTCCCGGGTTCAGCACTTCTGCGTCAACGACGGGGAGGGCATCCGGAGCGTCGTTTTTCTCTCCGGGTGCCCCCTCCGGTGCCGATGGTGCTGCAATCCGGAGACCTGGACCGCCGAGCCCAGGAGCGGGCGGCTGCCCGGCGGGAAGGAGGAGACCTTCGGGCGGTTCATGACAGTCGCCGAGGTGATGAGGGAGATCTCCCGCCACGTGATCTTCTACCGGGAGTCGGGCGGCGGGGTCACCTGGTCGGGAGGCGAGCCCTTCTTCCTTCCGCGCAACCTGCGGGCTCTCGCGCGAGCATGCGCCGACGGCGGCTTCTCGCAGGCCGTAGAGACGTCGTGTCAATTCGACTGGGATGAATGCGCGGACATCGTCGGCCTGATCGACCTCGTCTTCGCCGACATCAAGCACATGGAGAGCGCCGTTCACGAGCGCTTCACCGGGGTGGGCAACGAGCGCATCCTGGCCAACTTGGAGCGGCTCGGAGGAACAGGCGTCGACACGGTGATCCGTGTTCCGCTGATATCCGGCGTGAACGACGACGACGGGAATATGGCCTCGACGGCCCGGTTCGTGCGGGAGCATTTCCGGCGGCCGAAGATGGAGCTGCTGCCCTATCACGACTTCGGAAGGACGAAGTACCAGGTGCTGGGCATGATGGAGTATTGGACCGAGTTCGAGACCCCGTCGAAGGAGCGGGTCGACCGCATCGAGGAGCTGATCCGTTCCGAGGGAGTGGAGACTGTCAGCTACAGGTAGACAAAGAGCCTGTGTGCGCCTTGGTTCATCTCCGCGCCAGCTGCATCGCGTCGAGGAACATCTCCTGGAAGCCCGACCAGGTCTCGAGGCGCACGTGCCTCGCCCTGCGGGCCATTTTCTCGACCCTGCCGAGCCCCTCCTCTCCGTCTCGCAGAATACGCAGTGCGCCCAGCCCCGCGCCGTTGCCTACCGAGCGGACTTTGCCGCGCAGCGATCCGGGTAGCAGCCCGGTCTCCATCAGCGAATCGTGACTGATCGCGCTGCCGAACGCGCCGGCCAGCACGCATTCGTCCACGTCGTCCGCGGCGAGCCCGCAAATTGCCAGCAGAACGTCAATTCCTGCCTGCACCGCTCCCTTGGCGAGCTGGAACTTCCTGACGTCGCTCTGCCAAACCGCGACTTCTCCTGCGGCCGACTCGCACAGGATGAACCTTCTATCCGGGCCCGATCCCTCGACCCGCTCCGCCAGGAAGGAGGGCGCGCTCCCGCTCAACGCCCCGTCCTCCGTCAGAACCCCCTCGCGCAGCAGCAGCGCCACGACGTCCACCAGCCCGCTGCCGCAGAGCCCGCGCGCCGGTCCGCCCCCCACGGTGCGGCAGTAGAGCGAGCCCCCGTCCGCGACCACCGAACTCACCGCACCCGTCACGGCGGGCATCCCGCACCTTATCCCGACAGCCTCGAACGCCGGTCCTGCGGCGGTCGAGCAGACAGTCGTCTCCCCTCGGTGCAGAAGCGCGATCTCGCCGTTCGTCCCCAGGTCCATCACTAGGCGCGTCATTTGCTCCTCTCCGTGCGAGGCTGCCTCCTCAATCACCTCGTAGAGCAGGGCCGCCGTGTCCCCTCCGACGAAGGCGTCCATCAGAGGCAGGGCGTGGACGGGAGTTTCTTCGGGCAGGGGGGTCAGCCCCAGCTCCCCCGCGCGGCGCGGCTCGAAACTCCTGGCCGGCAGGGCGAAGGGCGCGACTCCGAGCGACTCGGGCGAGATACCCATGAAGATCAGCTCCATGACGCTGTTCCCGGCGGCGATCATACTGCCGCAGCCGCCAATGTCCAGACCCGCCTCCTCGGCCAGTCCGGAGACCAGCCGAGCGACGGCCCCCCTGACCGAGCGGGCCATATCCTCCAGGGCCTCAGTCCCCTTGGAGGCCCGCACCACTCTGGAGATCACGTCCGAGCCCCAAGCGGCCTGGGGGTTCCGCGCGGACGCCGAGCCTACCAGGGTCCCGGAGCCGTCCGCAAGGTAGCAGGCCAGGGTCGTGGTGCCTATGTCGCACGCGACGCCGAAGCGACCCTGCCCGGCATAGCCGGCGGCATGTGTATTGCCGCCCTCGGACGGCCTTTGTTCTACCTTCATTCGCAACCCCTCCGCGAACCGGGCGAAAACGCGCCGCGTATCGTGCGCCATGCGCCCTTGGATGGTATGATTCTACCAAACCGGAAAGCTTAACTGGAAAGGGTGTGTTCTGTTTATGAGACGTTTCATGCTGTCATGCCTCGTCGTCGCCTCGCTGCTGTTCGGCATTCCCTGCGCCGAGGCGGTCAAACTGGAGGTGGTCGTGCCGTCGGAGGGCTCACGTCTCCTCGCCTCCACCCGCGACTTCTACGCCATAGTCGCCATCGACCGGGAGGGCAAGAACCCCGAACAGGAGCGCTTCAACGTCCACTTCGAGCTCTACCGCGACGGAGATCTGGACGCCGTCCGCACGGTCTCCAGCATCGTGGACAACATCACCGGCCTGACCCCGCTGAACGCCGTCAAGCTGGACTACGAGCACGGACAGACCCCTGGCGAGGTGATCAACATACTCTCCGCCCCGCCGCCCGACCTCGTGTTCGACCCGTCTCGACCGGCCTCTTTCTACGATGCGACTGTGAAGGCCGTGGTCACCCGCCACTATGCGGCAGCCCTGATACAGGGCGGGAACACGAAGGAATTCGACACCAACTACCCGACCATATACACCCGCGATCTGGAGGAAGGCGCCTACACGCTCAAGGTCAAGGCCGTCGGAGAGGCGGGGGCAGAGCTTCACTCCGTCACGGTCCCGCTGACGTTCGGCACCGTTCCCGACAAGATCATCTCGCGCTTCTCACCGCCGGCGCACGTGGAGAACGTCGAGGCCTTCGCGCAGGTCAACAACTCGCACATCTACTCGGACCCCTTCCCTGGCTACTGGGACGCCTCCACCCTTCCGCACGGCGGAGGGCCGAGCGACCTCTTCTACGAGATAAACCGCCGCTGGCGCCCCAACGACCTGCTGGAGTACATGGGGGGAACCATCCGCGCCGTCCTCTACAACGTCGCCGAGACATCGGCCACCAACAAGGTCGAGCTCGGAGGGCTGGCGTACAACAGGAGGTTGAACTCCCAGTCCATCCACTGGTACATGTACGACACAGGAGAGGTAGTCATCAACTACAACGCCGGTGGCTCCCAGACGGCGGTTCAAGCGGGCAAGATAGTGCCCTTCCCGGAGGGCAGGAAGCTGGCCATGGTTCGCGCCGAGGTCAGGGGAGACGGAGTGGATCGTCCGGAGCCCTCGGACAACGTCTACTACCCCGAGCTGGCCGACAAGACGGTCGACTGGAACGTGGAGGACGGGGTAGTGGTCAAGGCCAAGCAGATGCTCAGCCTGTTCGGGGTCGTGAAGCCGCTCCAGCCCTCTCTGGAGGACGTAGTTCGCGAGGGCGACGGCACTTACACCATGAGGAACAGGATCGAGATGGTCCGGTACGTGATGAAGGACGAGGCGACCGAGAAGGCCGTGTTCGAGGAGAAGTGGGTGGAGCTCGTCCGCCCGGAGACGACCTCCCGGCCGTCGATCTACGAGTTCCGCCACGACCTCCTCATCCCGGATGACTTCGACAAGCCCTGGACGGTTGAATTGCGGGCCTTCGACTCCCATGGAATGGCCGTCCCCGGCACGGACCTGAGCTTCGTCATCACCCCGCGCCCCGCGGGAGGTGGTGGCGGAGGCGGTGGTTGCGACACCGGCGCCGCGCCTTTCGCAGTGCTGTTGCTGATCCCCCTGCTTTACGCCGCATCAAGACGCGGGGCCGCCTAGAAGGCGCATCCTTTCAACAAACGGGCCGGGGGGTCGACTCCCGGCCCTTGTCGATGGAGGAGGAAGCAGATGCTTATGAAGCGCGAGCGAGAACTGGTGGTGGAGTACTGCCGCAAGCTGAGCGAGCACCGATTGACCAGGGGGACCGGCGGCAACATCAGCATATTGGACGGGGAGAGAAGGCTCTTCGCCATAAGCCCCAGCGGCATGGACTACTTCGAGATGGGGCCGGAGGATGTCGTGGTTCTGGACATCGACGGTGCCAGGGTGGACGGCGACAGAAAACCGTCGTCGGAGACCGAGATGCACCGTCTGCTGTACCAGGGCAGGCGGGACATAAGCGCCGTGGTGCACACTCACTCAACCTTCGCCGCCACGATGGCGTGCCTGGGGCATGACCTGCCCGCCGTCCACTACCTGGTAGGCTACGCCGGGGGCGACAGCGTCCGCTGCACCCCGTACGCCCCCTTCGGCTCCAGGGAGCTGGCGGAGATCGCGCGCGACGGCATGGATGGGCGATACGCCGTCCTGCTCGGCAACCACGGCCTGCTGGCCGCCGGCCCGGACATACAGTACGCCTTCGACGCCGCCGAGGAGATAGAGTTCGTCTGCGAGCTATACTGGCGGGCGAAGAGCATAGGCGACCCGGCGATCCTCGACGGGGATCAGATGAAAGAGGTCTTAGCAAAATTCGCGACCTACGGACAGAGGGGGCAAGACTAGCGGCGGCTGGAAACGCGAGATCCCTCCGTCGCTGCGCGCCGTTCGGGATGACAAGAATCGGTGCGGCCATAGGGTTCGCGTTAGTGTCATCCCGAGCGCAGCGAGGGATCTCAACGCAGCAGCGCCTTGAACCAGGATTCCTCCTCGTTTCGCGACGCTCGGGATGACGGATATGGCAAGACTGCCTCTCTTCTCTCTCTTGAAATCCCTCTTGAACTGCCTTGTCCACTCAATCGTCCGCATTAAGCGCGTTCATCAATTCTTTAACAGTCTTAACTCTGGGCAGGGTGCCGGACCTTGCCTCCCGAATCGCCGCTAATGTTGTCTCGTTGGGGACAAGCGGCTCGAACGGCAAGGCCTTCTCTGCGGCCACTCTGACCAGCATCAGGCGAACCGCGTCCGAGACTGTAAGACCCATCGAGGCGAGTACGATAGAGGCTTCCTTTTTCACTTCAGGATCTATGCGAGCCTGAACCAAACTGTTCGCAGCCATTCTGACCCCTCCTCACTCAATGTGAATGACATTGTAATTCAGCGAAAAGCTTTTGACAAGGGGTTTTCAGTCGGCCAAACCGCCGGACCGGGCAGCTCTCCGCTGCCTATTACAGTTACCTCCGCCACTTCGCCATGATGAACTCCGGCTGCTGTATGATGCGCATTCCTCTCCTCATAAAGGTGCGTTTTCGAGGCAATATGCTATACTTTTCCTATATCCAGAAGATTGCCCTTGATTGACGGAGGTGCCATGGAGTCTTTCGATGTCGTGATCACGGGAGCGGGCCCGGCCGGGCTGAAGTGCGCGGAGACGCTCGGCGGCAGCGGGCTTGACGTTCTAGTGCTGGAGAGGGAGGATGTTCTCGGTCGCAAGGTCTGTGCGGGCGGGCTCACCTTGAGGTGTCTGAATTACCTGGAGCCGCCGGAGTCGCTTTTGGAGCGGTCCTTCGACTCGGTCCTTCTGTACAACCGAGGGCGACGTCTCCGCCTGCGCGGAGAGGGCGTTCTAATGGCGACCGCGAGCAGGAGGGCTCTCGGCGAGTGGCAGCTCTCGAAGCTCGAGAGGTTTTCAAATGTCGAGGTGCGCACCGGCGCCTGCGTGACAAGCGTAGGGAAGGATCACGTCGTGGCAGGAGAGGAGAGAATAGGCTTCAGATACCTGGTCGGGGCCGACGGCTCCTCATCGATCGTTAGAAGATCCCTTGGCATTCGTCCGCGCCGCGTGGCCGTCGGGATTCAGTACACTCTCCCCGGCGTTGTGCTGCGCCCCGATGTCGAACTGCACTGTAATTCCAGCCTCTTTAACGCCAGGTTCGCTTGGATCTTCCCTCACGGCGACAGCACGGTCGTTGGGTGCGGGAGCGACTTCAGGGTCTGTCCGGTCGGGCGGATGCGCGAGAACCTCGACAGGTGGCTGCGGGAGCAAGGGATCGACGCAAGCGGATCGCCTCTCGAGGCGGCGCCGATGAACCAAGACTACCAGGGACACAGGTTCGGCAATATTTTCCTGGTCGGCGACGCGGGCGGATTCATCTTCGGGCTCTCAGGCGAGGGGATTTACCCGGCGCTTGTCTCGGGTCGCGAGGCGGCGTGCTGCATTCTCGACCCGCTGCATAGGGACGTTGAAATATCGAAGCTGCTAGCGATCAAGGAAAGACAGGAGAATAAGCTCCAACGCCTGATGGATAGCGGCAGGCTGATGGGACTCTTTATATCCCTCTCCCTGGCGGCTCTTCGGATCTCATCCTTTCGCAACAGGGCTCTTGACGCATTGGTCGGAGAGACAAGAGCGGGGGCGGCTCCTCGGGATGACATTAGCAGTCATCCCGAACGACCAGCGGGAGGAGGGATCCCGCATTGAACCGCCTTCAAATCCAACCCTTCCCTGCTTAGCTCCAGTCAGTTTTTTGACCTGGGTCAAGGAAATCCCCCTCGATCGTAGATATGATAGCCATATAAACGACCGGAAGGCGGGATGACAGTGGCGAACCAGGCATTCACAGAGGCGGCTGCAAAACACATGGAGACGTTGAAGATGTACGTGCCCATAGTGGCCCGGGTGCACGGCAAGGAGCACCCGGAGTTTCACGAGGTCAAGACTATCTTCGATTCGATGGAGAAGAAGCTGGCGGGGGAGGCTCCCGACCTGGCCGGGGAGTTCGAGGCCCTGCGCAGGATCACCGATGACTACGCCGTTCCGGGCGACGTCTGCGAGAGCTACGAGGCGGTCTACAACATGCTCTCCGAGATGGACCGGGCCTACAGCGCCTGAGCGCGCCGTGGCCTGAACGGTTGACACTGTGCAGAGATACATTCTTGCCCGCAAGAACCAGATAGCGTTGATCTGCGGAGTGCTGATCGCGGTTTCTTTCGCGGCGCACCTGGGCTTCCTCGACGAGTGGATCGCCCTGTGGGGCCTGGTGTCGGCCTCCGTGCTGGGGGTCGCGCCGATCGCCATCCAGGCCTTCCAGTCGCTGAGGTTCCGGGTGGTCAGCATCGACGTGCTCGTCACGGTCGCAGTCTCCGGGGCGTTCTTCATCAGGAACTTCGAGGAGTCGGCCATTGTGACCTTCCTCTTCCTGTTCGGCGCCTACCTTGAGCAGCGCACCCTCAACAAGACCCGCGCGGCCATCAAGGAGCTGACCGAGATGGCCCCGGAGAGCGCGCTGAAGCTGTTGGAGAGCGGCGAGTACGAGGAGGTAGACGTCGACGAGGTCGACATAGGGGACGTGCTGCTCGTAAAGACGGGAGACAAGATCCCTGTGGACGGCACGGTCCTGTCCGGCGAGGGCAGCATCAACGAAGCCAGCATCACCGGCGAGTCCCTTCCGGTCGAGAAGGAGAAGGGCTCCGGCGTCTTCGCGGGCACCATACTCGACAACGGCACCCTCCAGATAGTCGCGGACAGAGTGGGGGAGGACACCACCTTCGGCAGGATAATCGAGCTGGTGGAGGAGGCCCAGGACTCAAAGTCCGAGGCGGAGCGCTTCATAGACCGGTTCGCCAAGTACTACACCCCGGCGGTCCTCGCGCTGGCCATAATAGTCTGGCTGGTCTCGCGAAACATCGAGTTGGCGATCACGATACTCGTACTCGGCTGCCCCGGAGCTCTTGTGATAGGGGTTCCCGTGTCCAACGTGGCGGGCATAGGCAACGGCGCGCGCCACGGAGTGCTGCTCAAGGGCAGCGAGGTGATCTCGGACTTCAGCCGGCTGGACACGATGATCTTCGACAAGACCGGCACCCTCACGATGGGCAACCCGTCCGTCGCCGAGAGGCTGCACTACGGAGAGGACGTAGAGAGGGCCTTGGGCTGCCTGGCCAGCGTCGAGCGCGAGTCCGGCCATCCGCTGGCGAAGGCCGTGCTAGCAGAAATAGGCGAGACGACCTTCTTCCCGGTCGAGAACACCGAGGTGATCAAGGGCGGCGGGATCACCGCCAACGTTGACGGAAGCAGGGTGGCCGTCGGCAACGTCGCCCTGATGGAGCGGGAGGGAGTCCATATCGGTGCAGAGGCCGCGGCGGACATAGCCCGCATCGAGGCGAACGGCAGCTCGCTGGTGCTGGCCTCGGTGGACGGGGAGCTGAAGGTCCTGATGGGCGTCAAGGACAGGATACGGCCCGGGGTGAAGGAGCACCTGCAGAAGCTGAAGAGGCTCGGGGTGAAGAACCTAGTTATGCTCTCCGGCGACAACCAGGGCACGGTGGATTCGGTGAGCCGGGAGCTTGGCCTGACCGAGGCGCACGGGAACATGCTGCCCGAGGACAAGGCCGCCTACGTGAAGCGGCTGATCGAGGAGGGCCGGATCGTGGCGTTCGTCGGCGACGGGGTCAACGACAGTCCCTCGCTTGCCCTCGCCCAGATAGGCATAGCGATGGGCGGCGGCACGGATGTCGCTATAGAGACCTCCGACGTTGTCCTGATGAACTCCGACTTCGGACGATTGCCCCATGCCCTCGGGCTGACCAAGGCCACGGCGAGGAACATGAGGCAGAACATCTACATAGCAGTGGGCGTGGTCCTCTTCCTGCTGGCCGCTCTGATCTACAGCGAGTGGATGAACATGTCCATAGGAATGCTGGTTCACGAGGGCAGCATACTGGTGGTCATACTGAACGGAATGAGACTTATCGGCTACAGGCTGAGATAGGGATGTCCCTGTCATCCCGAACGACCAACGGGAGGAGGGATCCCATCACGCAATCACCTCTCTGCCGACTATTTGCAAGATGGACCTGCGGGTACAGTAGATAAACACCGACCCTTGGGAACCGCACACAATGAAATAACAGGAGGAGACATAGAAATGAAGACAGCAACGATACAGCTTGAGCCGTTGGCCTGCCCGTCATGCGTGCAGAAGATAGAGAAAGCGGTCAAATCCTTCGACGGAGTGGAGCAGGAGAGTGTGCAGATAATGTTCAACTCCGGCAAGGTCAAGTTCGATTTCGACGACGAAAAGCTCGCCCTGGACGAGGTAGAGAAGGCCATCACCGGCCTCGGCTACGAGGTAAAGAAATCTCGGGCGAAATAGTAAAAAAACCGGCGGCACACGCCGCCAGCCTCGTCACATCCGCTTGCGTCTACGCCCCGCTGCCGATTCCCTCGAGGCCGGGGCGGTTTTTTTATCGTTATCCTCCTGTGTCCCTCAAGGGCGATCTGTCCCTCGTCCTGGAGCGCGGACTGCCTCCGGCTGAGGGTCTCCTGCGTGATGCCGAGGTGCGAGGCCAGGTCCCCCCCTCATCGCCGGCCCGGTAGATCATGTCGCCCTTCTTCAGGCTGCGAGACGAGACGATCTCGGCTATCTCCATCCGCTCCTCGCAGCTTAGCCCGGCGAAGATCGGCACTCGTTCGATGCAGCTCCCGCCGCTTTCGCGACTACTGCGGCATTTCATGCTACGTTCCCCTTTCGTACTCGGGATGACGGAGAAGGCTCATACCGAACACCCGAAGGGACGAGGGAAGGGCTCTCGTTATCTCAGCTATCCCCGATAAACCCCCGTTGCTCTTCGAAGAGCTCCAGGCATGCGTCCACCACTTCCGGTGAGTACAGCACGCCGCTCCCCTCCCTGATCTCCTTCAGGGCGGCCTCCAATCCCAGGGCCGGGCGGTAGGGGCGATGTGAGATCATCGCCTCCACGACGTCCGCCACTGCCAGGATGCGAGCCTCCGGCAGGATTCCCTCACCACTCAGGCCGAGCGGGTAGCCGGAGCCGTCGAGTCTCTCGTGGTGCTGGCGGGCTATCTCGGCGACCGGCCAGGGGAAGTCCACCTCCTTCAGGATATCGTAGCCTGACTGCGCGTGGCCCTTCACCAGCTCTAACTCGATGGGGGAGAGCTTTCCCGGCTTGCTGAGTATCTCGCCGGGGACCTCGATCTTGCCTATGTCGTGAACCAGGCCGGCGATGTGCAGCCCCTCACAGCGCTCCTCGTCCAGCCCGGTCCTTCTGCCTAGCTCGGCGGACAGGCTCGCGACACGCTCCTGGTGCTCTAAGGTATAGGGGTCCTTCTTGCCGACAATCTTGCCCATCGTCCTGATGACGTCGGTGAAGGTGGTATGTAGCGTGTCGTAGCCTTTTGCCAGCTCATATTCCGCTCTCTTGCGTTCCTCTGCCTCCCTGCGCGCCTCCTCGTACAGCTGTACGTTGTCGAGCGCAATAGAAGCAGCCGCGGCAAACTGGTCGATATGCTCCATGGCCTGCTCGTCGATTTTTTTTACCTCGTGGCGAAAGGCGAGAGTGATGAAGCCGAGAAGACGCTTCCCGCGGTGCAGGGGGATACCGATTACGGTCGTTATGTCCTTGAACTCCTCCCTGTCTGTCCGCCCCGGGTAGGTGCGGTAGTCGTCCACCACGACGCGCCTTCCCCCTCTTAACACCTCTCCGTGCAGGCCTTTGTCCGAGGCTCTGTGCGCCCCGACGAGCGGTTCGAACAGTCCCAGGGCGCACTTGACTCTCCTTGTTACGCCATCGTTGTCCATCACGCTGACCAGGCCGTCGGACGCACCTATGAACTCCGCTGACTTCGCGAGGATCTTCTTTATCAGAGAATCGGCATCGAGCTCCTCCATGAAGGCCATGGACATCTCGTGCAAGAGGGTCAGTCGCCCCTCTGTCTGTTTTCTGTCCGTTATGTCCATGAGGCAGGACTGGTAGAGGTGAGTGTTGCCTTTCTCATCGTAGTAAAAGGTCACGCGATCTTCCACCCAGTGCGCCCTCCCGTTGGCGTCGAGAATCCTATAGTCCATGACGAAAGAATCGGGTTTCTCCTCGAGCGCCTTGCGAAAGGCCTCGGACACTCGCTCCTTGTCCTCCTCGAACACAATCCAGTCGAATGGGGACTCCTCCATGACGATCTCAGGCATCGTGTACCCGTAGCGGTTAATATTGTCCGAGATGAAGTCGACGGGGCGGTTCTCCGATGCCTCGCCCCAGAGAATAATCAACGGGCTGTTCAAGATGACGCGGTTCAGATTGTCTGCTTCTCTTAGAGGCGCCATAGGTTATCCTCCCCTTTGTACTAAGCCTGGGCATGCTCCTTCTTGGCATCCCGAGCGAAGGCGAGGGATCTCGATTCATGAACGCCTTAAAACCGAGATCCCTCGGAAAAACGCCTCGGGATGACGACAGTCCTACCCTGCGGCCCTTGCCAGGGCCTCCTGCTCCTCGCTGGAGAAGATGCAGTCCAGGTCCAGGAAGATTATCAGCCTCTCATCCACCTTGGCCACTCCCCTGATGAAGTCGGAGCTTATCCCGCTTGAGACTATCGGCGGCGTGGGCTCAATGGCCTCGTTCGGGACTCTCAGTATCTCCGACACCGCGTCCACCAGTATGCCTATGTTCTGACCGGCCATGTTGACCACTATGATCCGCATTTCCGCGTCGTCGGTGCTGCTCTGCATCATGGTCATGAACTTCTTGTTCAGGTCCACTATGGGAACTATCACGCCTCTAAGGTTCACTATCCCCTCCACGAAGTCCATAGATTGGGGAATTGTGGTTATGTGCTGTATCTTGACTATCTCCCTGACGCTTGAGATGTCTATTCCGAACTCCTCGTTGCCGAGGCCGAATACCACCAGCTGCTGCTCAGCCATATCTCTTCCTCCTTCCGTGTCCTGCCCTCTACCCGGCGAATTGAACCGACTTGCCCTTGCCGCTGTTCAGCGGGACGAGGCCCGACTGTGAAGACTGGTCGTCGTCCTCGTCGTACTGGAAGGTGTTCACAAGAGAGCGCAGGTCGGCCGCCAGGCCGGACAGCTCCTCGGAGCCCTGCGCCACTCTCTCCGCGGAGGCTCCCACCTCGGCCATCTGGCCTCTGACGAGGTCCGCAGATGACGCGGAGTCGTTCACCCTGGAGGCTATGTTCTGCACCGCGCTCGCTATCTCCTCGCTGGACGCCGCCTGCTCCTCCGCGACAGCCGCCATGTCCTGAGTGCCCGAGGCTATCCTGGATAGAGCGTCCATCATTCGGTCTATCGTCTCGCGGGTCTCCTCGGCCAGGCCGCTTGACTCTATCGAATCCTTGGCGTTGGTTTCGGACGACGAGACGACATTGTCCAGATCCTTGGTGATTATCGCCGCCAGATCGGCTATCCTCTTCGCCGCCTCGTTGCTCTCCTCGGCGAGCTTGCGCACTTCCTCCGCGACGACCGCGAAGCCGCGTCCGGCCTCGCCCGCTCGGGCCGCCTCTATCGCGGCGTTCAGCGCCAGCAGGTTGGTCTGGTCGGCTATGCCGCCTATCTGGGCGACGAAGTTCTGTATCTCTCTCGCCCTGTCGCCGAGTTCGCGGACCTCCTTCGCGGACTGCTCCGCGTCCGCGGCGACCCTCCTAATGCTGTCGACCGCCCTGCCGACGGCCCTTACACCCTCGTCGCCCGCGCCTCTGGCCTGCTCGACCTCGCCGGCCATGTCGGTGCTCTTCTGAGCCGAGGACTGAGCGCCGCTCGCTACCTCTTCGACCGAGGCTGTGATCTCCTGAGTGGCCGCGGCCAAATTCTCCATCTGGGACGACACGTCGTCCACTCCGGCACGCGACTCCTCGACGCCGGCGTTGGACTCCTCCGCGAGAGCGGAGAACTCCTCTGAGGTCTCGCCCAGCCTGTTGGAAGCGCCTGCGACTCTTGCAACAAAGCTGCTCAACGCTTTCTCCATGCCTATGGTGCTCTCGACCATCTCTGCTATCTCGTTGTTCTTGTAGTTGACCAGCCAAGCTCTGGACTTGTCGAATCTCACGTCAAGCGCGGCTATTTTCTTCAATACGTCCATAATCGCTCTCAGCGGTCTGTTGATCGACCGTTCGATCAGGAGTCCCAGAAGCGCCCCCAGTATAACCGCCACCGCCGCTACGGCCAGAAGGAGCTTCCTGGCGGTTGCCATGCTGAGCTCGTTGCTCTTATTCGCCTCCTCGGCGTCCTCGATGCAGAAGTTGGTGAGGTCCCGTATGGCCGCTCTGTAACTATTATTGGCCTCGGTTACCTCATGCACGTAGATCTCATAAGCCTCGGCGTTTTTGTTTTCAAGCGCCAGCCTTACGACCTCGTTGCTGCTGCGGCGGAACTCGGTCAGGTGCATGTTCGCCTCCGCAAGCTTATCCCTCTCAAAGTCGTCAAGTTCGGAATCAGCGTAGTTCTTTAGGTTCACGTCGTTCAGCTCTCTCCGTCTGTCTATCTCCTCGACCAGGGCCTGTTTTTCCTTCTGGTCCTCCGTCAGCATCATGTTTAACTGGGACGCGATTATTGCCTGGAAATTTGTCCTCGAGTCGTTCAACCACTGGATGGGCAGCAGGTCCTCCTCGTACATGGCGTTCAGAGCTTCGCCCGCCGCGACCAGCCTTGTATATCCGACCCAGGAGGCCACTGCGGTGAAGATGCACAAGAGCACCGTCAGAAGGAGAATGCGTGCGCGGATAGTGAGGTTGCGAAGGAAGGTCATCATGAACTATCACTCCTTGCGTATTTTTTTATAATGTGGAAATAATGGACTATAAGAATAATAAGCGCGGTTCTCGTAAAATGGTAAAAATATGAAAGGGATCTGTGCAATGGCGGGCCTCGTTCGGTAAAAAGGCTTGTATGGTCGGGCGGCAAACATGTGCGCCACCCTCCTGAACATCCGGCTGTGCGAGCTGAAGAGCCGTTATCGCCGCGCCCTCTGCACTCAGAGGTCATGGCCTTGGGCACCCCTTCTCATAGCGCTGCCTGCGGCTTGTGGCCCGTGTTTATTAAGGCTGTGGTTTGCTGAAAGATATTTATGCGGGTTGTTGCCAGATAGTATGTAAAAAAATGCATATATATATATATAGGCTCCTTCTGATTTAGAGTGGGTATAGATTGAATCGAAACAATGTGACACATGGTTTTCCGGGGTGTATCATTGAGCCGCATCGACGACACCGCGAACATGGAGGCGCTGAAATAATGATCATGGGACCCCTCGATTCCC
>JAAYLU010000013.1 GCA_012521675.1 Synergistaceae bacterium
AGCCCGCACAGGCTGGCGACCCCCCTGCTGCGCCGCAACGGGAGGCACGAGGCCGTCTCGTGGGAGGAGGCGCTGGCGACTCTGGCGGGCAGGATAAGCGGAGCCGTATCGAGCCACGGGCCTCGGTCGCTCTTCTACCTGAACGGGACCGGGTCCATGTACTTCTCCAAGCTGCTGCTGCCCCACCTGTTCGAGGCGCTGGGCGGCTGCACCCTCAGGGAGGGAAACCAGTGCTCCGCCTCCGGCGGTTTCGGCCTTGCGGAGAGCTTCGGAGAGGTGCCGGTGACTAGGCCGGAGTTCATGGCCGGACACTCGCGCGGGGTTCTTCTATGGGGGAGGAACGTCCTCGAGACTCACACTCACGCCGTCCCCCTGCTGAAGCGAGTCCGGGAGCGAGGGGGGGAGATCGCGTCGATCGAGATCCGCGAGACGCCCACCACCCGCTTCTCCGACCGCTGGTGGCGCATAAACCCGGGTGGCGACTGGGCGCTGGCCGCATGGATGTGCAAACGCCTGACCACGAAGGAGGGCTGGAGGGAGAGAGCGACGAATTCCGAGGCTTTCGGGAGGGCTTTGAAATCCCTCGACGACGGGGAGCTTCTCGAGGCCGCGAGATTCTCGTCTGAGGATGCGTCCTCGGTTCTGCGCTGGCTCGAGGGATTCGCGCCCGTCGTCCACTACGCGGCGTTCGGCGCTCAGCGCTACATGCACGGGGATGCGCAGTTCCGCTGGATAGGCGCGCTGGCGACGATGCTGGGTGCGTTCGACGGGCCGGGGGCCGGACTGGCTTTCAGCAAGGATGAGCATTCGCTCTTCCCGAAGGAGCTTCTGCCCGCCCCGAGGGATGTGCGCAGGCTTCCCGTCTCGGCGTGGCAGACGAGGCTCGACGACATCGATCCGCCCGTCGAGGTCATGATCATCTCCTGCGCCAACCCGGCGCGCCAGAGCCCCGGATCGGACCTGGTCGTCGACGCGCTGCGACGCCTGCCCTTCACCGTCTGCATCGACTTCATCATGTCCGACACGGCGCACGAGTGCGACCTGGTGTTGCCCACCACCACCTTCCTGGAGGAGGAGGGAGACTGGCTCGGCTCGTACTGGCACAACTACCTTGTCCGCACCGGGCGGGTTCTTCCGCCTCGGGGGGAGGCGCTGGAGGAGGCGGAGATCTTCACACGCCTGGCGTGCGAGCTCGGGCTATCGGTCGACATAATGGAGAAGAAGCGCGAGATGGACCGGCTCATGCTGACCTCGCCGCTGCTGGAGCAAGTGGGGGAGGGGGTCTACCGGTGGGACGAGCCGGACTACTGGACTACGACGGAGAGAAAGGTCCTGCTGCCGGAGTCCGCCCCGACAATGCACGCCGGGAAGGGTCTGAGGCTGGTCTCGGTGCACAAGTCCGGGTACATCAACGGACAGAGCTGGGACGCTCCCGATGTGCCGGACAGGCCCGTGATCTCTGTGGGGCCGGAGGACGCCGACTCGCTCGGCCTGGCCGAAGGCGACGGCACCGTGGCGAGGAGCGGACGGGGCGCCGAGCTTGAGGCCACGGTGAGGGTCGATCCCTCCATCGGCGCGGGATACTGCGTGATAGCACAGGGGACGAAGGGAGTAAACACGCTGCTCGACCCGCTGGTCGCCCCCGGGTTCGGCGCTCCCTACGCCGAGGGAAGAGTGACCCTGCGGAGGAAGTAGCTTTCATGGTCGGGAGGTAAAAATTGCGTATGCGGTATGTTTTTCTCATTGGCATCGGGTATGCGGTGGTTGTTCTGCTCGCCTTCCTCTTCTCGGAAAGGCTGCTCTTCTTCCCGTACCGGGAGCTGTGGGCGACGCCCGAATCCAGAGGGATGGCCTTCGAGGACGTCGACTTCCAGGCATCGGACGGAACGAGGCTGCACGGCTGGTTCGTCCCGGCCGACGGCGCCTCGAGGGCTACTGTGCTCTTCTGCCACGGGAATGCGGGCAACATCTCCCACAGGCTCGACTCGATAGATATCTTCCATCGGCTGGGGCTCTCGGTCTTCATCTTCGACTACCGAGGCTACGGCAGAAGCGAGGGAACACCCTCCGAGAAAGGCGTGTACAGCGACGTGGAGGGGGCGTGGCGCCGGCTGACGGGAGAGCTGGGCGAGCGGCGGGAGCGTGTAGTCATGTTCGGCAGGTCCCTGGGCGGGGCGGTGGCGGCCTACGCGGCGGAGAAGTTCTCACCCGGAGCGCTGATCCTGGAGTCGACCTTCACCGACCTGGCCTCGGTGGGGCAGGGGCACTACTTCTTCCTTCCGGTAAGGCTGATAGTGGGTGACGCCTTCAACACCATCGGACGTTTGGAGAGGATTCACTGCCCTGTGCTGGTGGCGGCGAGCCCGGAGGACGAGGTCGTCCCCGGCAGTCACGGCAAAACCCTGTTCGAGGCGGCCGGAGAGCCGAAGATGTTCCTGCAGCTCAGGGGAGACCACAACCTCGGCTTCCTGGACACGGGAAGGCCCTACGTGGAGGGGCTGGACACCTTCATCACAAGCGTTTTCGGCGATTGACCCGTTAATACTAAGGAGATGAATCTTTTGGAGATCGCGACATCACTGATGAAAAACAGCCTCTTCCTGATGAGCCTGACGGTGGGATTCGGAGTGCTGCTCGGCAGGATAACCGTGCGCGGGATCAACATGGGCATATCCGGGGCACTGTTCGTCGGCCTCTTCTTCGGCGCGGCGGGCTATTCCGTGCCGAGCGAGTACTTCACGTGGAACCTTATGTTCTTCGTAGTCGCGGTCGGACTGCTGGCCGCCGAGGACACCGCGCGAGTCATCAGGAGGTATGGCACTCGCTTCGTGCTGCTGTCGATAGTGGTCACCGGGGCCGGGGCGCTGGCGACCCTCGCGGCGGGGCTCCTCTTCTCCGGCTCGGCCTCCCCGTACATGATAGCGGGGACATACACGGGAGCGCTCACCAGCTCGCCGGGACTCGGCGCGGCCCTGGAGGCCACGGCGAACAACCCGGACGTGGCGCTGGGCTACTCGATAGCCTACCCGTTCGGAGTGATGGCGGTGGTGCTCTTCGTTCAGCTCGCCCCGGCGATCTTCGGGATGGACGTGGCAAAGGAGAGGGAGGAACTGGCGCGCGAGCTCGAAGATGGGAGCCCGTCCACGGCTGCGGAGGAGTCCCGTTCGGCGTCGACTCCCTTCTCGCTGCTGAGCTTCGTGCTCTGCATAGTCGGCGGTACCGTGATCGGCGAGATCGAAGTCCCTCTCGGATCGCTGGGCACGGTCAGTCTTGGCACTACCGGCGGGGCGCTGCTCTTCGCCCTCTTCGCCGGCAGCTTCGATCATATAGGCCCGCTGCCGATGAGGATGGACAAGGGAGTGCTGTCGGCCATCCGATCGATATCCCTGGGGTATTTCCTGGCTGTGGTGGGGTTGAACGCGGGAGGAGGGGCGCTGAAGGCCTTTCTGGACCACGGGCCGCTGCTGATAGCGGTCGGCATAGGCGCGGCGCTGGCCGCGGAGCTCGCGGGATTCTTCCTGGGCCGATACGTCTTCAAGATCAACTGGATCATCCTGGCGGGCGCGATATGCGGCGCGATGACGAGCACGCCGGGGCTCGCCGCCGCGATAGACGCGACCGGCACGGACGAGTGCAGCGCAGGCTACGGCGCGGCCTACCCGGTGGCGATAGTCTGCATGGTAGTCTTCACCACGATGCTGGCGGCCTTTTTCAGGGTGAGGTAGGGGGAGATCCCTCCTCCCTCCGGTCGTCGGGATGACAGTTGGGGCTGCTTTGCGGTCTCTTGTCGTCCCGAGGAGCAAAGCGACGAGGGGAGGAATCTCCAGGCCAAGGCGTCTCAAGTCGAGATTCCCCCTCCCTCCCGTCGTCGGGATGACAGTTGGGGCTGCTTTGCGGTCTCTTGTCGTCCCGAACGGCGTGCAGCGACGGAGGGACCTTGACCGCCTTTGCATTGCGCCAAGAAACAGTCCGCTAAGAGGCTCGCGGGGCGACATTGATTTTTAAGCTTCTTTCTGTATAATCTTAGTTGGCGAAAAGCCGTGAACTTATCAATATTGAGGAGGTTCTTCCATGTCAAGCTCAGTACTCCGTTCCGCAGACAGGTCCGCAACAGCCGATGCTCTCCTCTTCTACTACCCGGCCGTATTTCTTCTCTTCTTTGCCGACATACCGATTGTCGACTTCCCCGAGGTGCGCATAGGACTGCTGGACATCCTCCCGAAGCTCGAGGGGATCTCCTGGCCGGCCATTGGCATCGTATTCGCCGTCTTCATGCTCATCGCCACCATACGGTACGTGGCGGGCGGGGGCGAGTCCGACCTGTGGAGGGTTCTGCTCAGAGGCGGGCATGCGATAATCGTCACTCTGTCCTTCATCGGATTCCTCTTCGTCCCGGTGGGCGTCACCCTTACGGGGATGGTGGACCCAGGCGGCGTGCTCGAGGCGTTCGCCTCCTTCCGGGGCGCGTTCTTCTTCCTGACCCTGTTCGTGATGTCGGGAATGAGCCATGCGTACCTGGCCGAAGGAAGGACCGACACCAGTGCTTCAATCACCGATTCGCCGCCTAAGCTCATAGCCGCCCAGATGGCGATGCTCTCAGCGGCCTTCCTCTTCCTCGTGCTGGAGGCCCCCGGCACCCTGCCCTCTCTTCTCTATTCCGTGACAGTGCCGCACTGGGTCATCCCCAGCCTCCCGATAGTCCTGGCCCTCACTGGCGCACTCTTCTCATCCTTCGGAGGCGGACGAGAGCACGCGGCCCTTCTGGCCCTCATGCTGCGCCTCTGCGCGCTGCTCTCCCTGGTGGCGCCGGTAGTGGTGCTTATCATGGGCAGGGCGGAGGAGTCCGGCATGGCTCTCTACATGGCCTCCCTGGCGCTGTTCGTCTCCTCTGTCAAGGGAGTCGACTGCCTGCAGGATGCGTGCGGCGGAGGGTTATAAAACAGGAAGAAACAGCCTGTCTCCGGATTAGCGAGCAACATGACCATAAAACCACAGGCGCGGACCGGGCATGTTCCCGAGTCCGCACTTGTGGTCTTGATGAATCGGTTCGCGAGGCCTGGCGGCCTCCGGGCCGAAGCCCGTCAGATCAGCGAGTGAGCAATCTCACCGTTCACGAAGGTGACCAGCGCCTTGCTGCGTGCGTCAAGCGGATCCCCGTCCCATACCACCAGGTCGGCTTCCTTTCCCTTCTCAACGGATCCGATCCTGTCCTCAAGGCCAAGATGCTCTGCCGCCGACATGGTAACCGCCCGCAGGGCGACGTCGCGCGGAAGCCCGGCGCGCACCGCGAGGGAGAGGCAGACGGACAGGTGCTCTATCGGGATCACCGGGTGGTCGGTTATGATGCAGAAGTGAACCCCCGCCTTCCACAGAGCCACGGGAGTGTCCCACGTCTTGTTGCGAAGCTCCAGCTTGGGTGCGCTGGTGAGTGATGGTCCAACCGCGGCCATGACTCTGTTCTCCGCAAGGAAGGGCGCTATCAGGTGCCCCTCGGTGCAGTGCTCGATCGTGTAGCGAAGTGAGAACTCCTTCGCTATCCTGACGGCCGTCGCTATGTCGTCGCAGCGGTGCGCGTGAACGCAGAGGGGGACATCCCCGTCAAGCACCGGCAGAAGCGCCTCGTGAGCGAGGTCCCGCTCGCTCGCCTCTCCCTTCGACCTAGCCTGCTCCTGCCTGCTCCTGTAGTTCTGCGCATCCACGAGCGCCTGGCGCATCAGCGCGGCGTTCCCCATCCTCGTGTTTGGCAGCTTCTTCTTCTCCGTGTAGACC
>JAAYLU010000014.1 GCA_012521675.1 Synergistaceae bacterium
ACCCCCGAGGATTCGATGGCGTGGGGCAGATCATACAGGGAGGCGCCGGAGGTGGACGGCCTCGTCGGAATTTATGACGGTGGTTCGCTTGAAGAAGGCGCCTTTGTGGAGGTGCTCGTAACAGATGTTGAAGAACATGATCTCTTCGCGCAAATACCAGGGACCCAGGGATTTTGAGTGGTGCGTCAGCACCCTGTGCGGACTGGGTTTTCACTCCTCCATGCCGGGGACTCTGGGCTCAGTCGCCGCTTTTCTTGTGTACATCCTATTCCCTGTCCCCCGCTATATTATCCTGGCCACGGTTATACTTGGCATCTATGTCTCGGATGCATACTCCGCCAGGAAAGGGGTCTCCGACCCGAGTGAAGTGATAATTGACGAGGTGGCGGGCGTCTGGATAGCCATGGACTCTCTGCCCCCCTTCCTGTTCTTGCCGGCTCTATTTCTCTTCAGGGTGATAGACATAATCAAGCCCTTCCCGGTGAACGCCTTCGAACGCCTTCCCGGAGGATGGGGAATAATGGCCGACGACTGCGTTGGCGGGCTGATCGTCAATCTCATCCTTATAGCGCTGCAGCGGTTTTTTTCGGTATGATTCATACACACTAGATGGGGAGGAGTGGAAGATTTTGAGACAGGCGGTTCTTATCGCACTGGGGGACGAGCTGCTCAGTGGAGTAAGGCGTGAAGGAAATTGCAGTATTCTCGCCAACCGTCTTACTCAAGCCGGGTGGAAGATCCTCAGGATCGAGATACTGCCGGACGGCCCCGACGTGCTGGAGGACGTATTGCCCCCCTACTACGGAGAGGTGGACCTCGTCGTTATCTCCGGAGGATTGGGGCCGACGCACGACGACTGCACCAGGTTCGCCATAGCGCGTCTTTTGAATGTTCCCCTCCGGGTCGACCGACCAGCATACGAAAGGATACTGGATCGCTACCCTCCGGATATGAGGGCCAACCTCGAGAGATGCGCCGAGTCCCAGGGCTCCATTCCCGTTGGGGCCAAGGCCGTTCACAACCCTGTTGGTTCCGCGCTGGGCATCTCGTTCGTCAAAGAGGGGACTCGCGTCTACGCCTTTCCGGGAGTGCCGGCCGAGTTTGCTGCGATGGTGGAACAGGAGCTGGCGTCCGACCTGGCCCGGAGCGAAAGAGGAGTGAGGTCGGTCGTGGTCGCCGGATGGGCGGAGAGCCTGTTGAAGGACAGGGTAGCCGAACTCACCGGGGACGAGTCGCTTCAGGTCTCCATCCTCCCGTCGGCAGGCACGGTGGAAATTGTCGTCAAGGGCGAGCTGGACAGGGTGGACAGAGCGGTAGGTCAGATCAGAAGCACGTTCTCCGACGACTGCCTGACCGAAGGACGTAACTCGGTCGCCGAAGACCTGCTCCTGGTCGCGAGAGAGAAAGGGCTCACGATCTCTTGCGCCGAGTCCTGCACGGGGGGTCTCGTGAGCGCGGCCATGACCGATGTTCCTGGAAGCTCGGCCTCCTTCCTCGGAGGCGCTGTGTGCTACAGCAATCAGTCCAAAATGGACATCCTGTCCGTCCCGGAGGAAACCCTGAGAGATCACGGAGCGGTAAGCGAGGAGTGCGCGCTCTTCATGGCAAGGGGCGCCATCGCACGGTTCCGCTCGTCCGTCGCCGTAGCCACGACCGGGATAGCAGGTCCGGATGGAGGCTCGGACGACAAGCCGGTCGGGACCGTCTGCTTTTCTATCTCAGGCGTCTGCGGGGAAGAATCATTCACACAGCGCTTCCCGGGAGGGCGTTATCGGGTCAGAATTTGGGCCCGAAACCGGGCGCTGAACATCCTGAGAAAGGCTCTTCTAAGGGTAAATAATGATGACTGAGACTATAAGGGCCTTCCTTTGCGTGGAGCTGTCCACAGAGGCCAAGCAGGCGCTTTATCAGTCCACCGCACCCTTAAGGACCTCCTTTCCCTCGCTTAAATGGGTAAAACCTGAGTGCCTGCACATAACCCTGAAGTACCTTGGCGAGCTCAAAAAGACCAGGATCGATTCTATAGCCGAATCCATGGAGCAGTCATTGACCCCGAATCCGCCAGCCTCTTTCGATCTGCGCTGCGGCTCGCTCGGCGCTTTCCCCGGCTTCAAGAGAGTAAGGACTCTCTATGCGAAAGTGCTTGGGGAGCTGGAGAGTCTGTCGCACCTTGCCGCCATAAGCGAGAAGGCGGCCGTAGCGAACGGACTTCCCCGTGAAAAGCGCCCCTTCATGCCGCACATAACCCTTGCTCGCTCTAGAAACCCCGAACCCATGCCCCCGGACGACTCCTTCCCCGGAAGGCCGATCGAATGGAATGTCTCCTCGGTCGCCCTGATGAAAAGCGACCTTAGACCCACCGGAAGCGTCTATACGAGAATAAGAATCTGGAGGCTGGGAGAATAGCGACCTCGCGGCGCGACACGGACGAATCTGCACCCGAACACGCGTCCGAGGAGGAGCTCAGGATCTTATGAAGCAGTTCAGCCATGACTAACTTGCGGACGATATCTAAGCATACTATAATTAACACATATGCTTACGCTCAGTATTAGTGATGCGGGCGTGTGCAACGACAAAATCATGCCGGCATTCAACTATCGAAGGGGGGTTTTTCTTCTTGGCAAAGAAAAAAGCGTCGCAGACAAGAGAGGACATACTTGAACTGGCCATCGAAGATATCCGCAGTAAATTCGGCGATGGTTCCATAATGAGGCTCGGTGATTCCTTCAAGACGGCCGTCGAGGTGATACCAACGGGAATTCTCCCGCTCGACGTGGCACTTGGCATAGGAGGACTCCCTCGCGGGAGGATAGTCGAGGTATTCGGCCCGGAGGGGTCGGGAAAGACCACTGTCTCCCTTCACGCGGTGGCGGAGGCGCAAAAGGCGGGAGGAGTGGCGGCCTTCATCGATGCTGAGCACGCGCTCGACCCGCGCCTTGCGCACAATCTCGGGGTGGACGTAGAAGCTCTGTACGTAGCTCAGCCGGACAGCGGCGAGCAGGCCCTCTACGTCCTGGACACCCTGGTTCGAAGCAGCGCTGTCGACATCGTAGTGATCGACTCGGTCGCGGCATTGACGCCGCAAGCGGAGATCGACGGCAAAATCGGCGACAGCCAGGTGGGGTTGCAGGCCAGGTTGATGTCCTACGCACTTAGACGTCTGACATCCGCGATTTCAAAGAGCAATTGTGTCGTCGTCTTCATCAACCAGCTTCGGGCGAAGATCAGCACAGGTTACTCGCAGGGCCCCCAGGAGACGACCACGGGCGGCAGGGCGTTGAAGTTCTACAGCTCGGTTCGCATCGATGTCAAACGAGGGAAAGGTGTCACAAAGGGCGATGACACCATAGGACACGAACTGTGGATGAAGGTTGTGAAAAACAAACAAGCGCCCCCCTTCAAAACCGCTCACTGCACCCTCATGTATGGAAGAGGAGTCCCGAAGGGCATGGCCATACTAGATATGGCGATCGACCAAAACGTTGTAAAAAGACGTGGCTCCTGGCTTGCCTACAAAGGAGAGACCCTCGGGCAGGGCAAGGATGCCGTATCACAGTACATCGAAGGGCATCCGGAACTCATGGAGGAAATTTCAACCGAAGTTCTCTCTCACACCTCCGATGGACTTGGCATTTCGATAACGGAAGCAGAGAAAGACCCTCCTGCGGATGCGGAAGAGGATATCATCTCCTCTCTCACGCTTGAGGAGGGAGTCCTGGAGCTGGCCTCGGAGGAAGAAGAAGATTAGGACGCTCATAAAACTCGCATTTCGAAATGAAGTCCCTGGAGAGCGACGGCGATCTAGAAATATCGCTCTTTTACGTGTTTGAAGAATAAATTCATAAGTCTAGGCATTGACAACCAGTCTGTTTTTCGATATAATCATTTGGCTCGCGAAAAAGCGTAACTTGGGCGAGTCTTGAACCTTGACAGTCTTATAAGAGCGAGATAAGCATGATAAATCAGCGAACAGCAATAATCCGAGAGTTTGATCCTGGCTCAGGACGAACGCTGGCGGCGTGCTTAACACATGCAAGTTGTACGGTCTTGTGCTA